>JAYVSE010000361.1:0-20356 GCA_043775635.1 Planctomycetaceae bacterium
CCTGCTGAGTTGTCCATTGCCCGCTTGGATTTTCGGTACACGGTGAGATCCAGATTCGCCGCGAACCAAGATGAATGAAGACCAGAAAGTAGACATCGACCAATCCCTTGATCGTCCATTTCTTTTTGCACGCAAAATCGCATTGCCACAGTGTTTCGGCGTGGCGCTTCAAGAACTTGTGCCAGGTATCGGGGTGATCGTGTGGCAGCGGTCCCCATCCTCCATCGCCCGAACCCAACGACGGAACGTCGAATAGCTGGCGATCGACATGATCTCTTTGATCTTGGCACCAAGTCGTTTGCCATGTTTAACCAGCGTCCGTCGCTCCCGATTGTCGAGCGTGATTCGTTTGGGTAACTTGCTTCGCAAGATTTGGTTCTCCGCTTTAAGATACGCAATCTGCCGACCGAGTTCCTGACGAGACAGCGAGGCAAGTAGTGTCAAAAGCGGGTGAATGATCTTGGCCATCGTGACTCTGGAAGCCTTGCAAATCCTGGAATAATCGAAGTGGCAAGGTTTTTGTACCCCGCTCAAATGATGAGGGTATGCGAGACTTGTTTGGCCACAAGTCGAAGCGATGCGTGGCTGACGGAATCTTGACCAGCGGTCACATTCGGATCGTGACAATCGTCAGTGTTTCACATCAAAAACGCAGTTTATTGCAGCGCGAGACATGGTGCGATACCGCAATCGCGCCGTCTGCATTGGGGCCGATTGTTTGAAGGCGACGGGTTGTCACTGTTAACCAGTCGCTCGTCGTTGTTAATCAGCCTGTCACGACTGTTAACTCTTAAGTCAGGCGATTAAGCCGAAACCTCATGTCAAATTCCGCAGAGGGTTGATTCTTGAAGCCACCGAAACGGACGCGGAATCAATAAGCGAAGTTCAAACCACGACTTACGTCATTTGAAGAACAGAGAATGTTCACAAAGAGGGTTGTGCACGGGAAGTCGCGTTTCAACCAAACGATATAGATCAGTCGCTGGCTAGACGACGTTTTCTGCAGACTTTCCATTTCGTTATCGCGTCTCCATTCCGGTTTTGCATTGCTAGGTATCTTTGACAGTCGGGGCGACTGGCAATTTCGGCGGGTTGACGCCAGCTCGACGACAACGTTCGCTGCAGAATTTTACGCTGTCCCAGACTTTCTCCCATTTCTTACGCCAAGCATATGGACGCTTGCACGACTCGCAAGTCTTGGTGGGCAAGTTTGACTTGGAACGAGACATTGATTTCTGAGCATTATGCGGGGGTTGATGGAGAGCAACTCGTGGAAAAACGAAAGATACAGCGGTTTGCCATACTTTACTTGTTTATGAAAAAAACTCGCTTGCATTGCAAACGAGTTCAGGTTTAGTCGTGCCGTAATCTTAAGCTTAAACTTACTTAGTTGGTGGCATCAGGACGGTGTCAATTGCATGGATGATACCGTTGCTGCAATGCACGTCCGTGATAATTACTTTCGTGTTGCCATTGAGAAAAACCGATCCGTCTTTGACTTCGATCGTAATCTTCGAACCTTCGACTGTGCCCGATTCCTTGAGCGTCACGACGGTTGCTGCTGGAACGGCTCCGGCCACAACGTGATAGGTCAAAATCGCTGCTAGCTTTGCTTTGTTCTCTGGCTTGACCAGAGACTCCACAGTCCCAGCGGGAAGCTTTGCGAAAGCAGCGTCGGTCGGAGCCATCACAGTGAATGGGCCTTTACCGCTGAGTGTTGCAACGAGATCGGCTGCTTTCACGGCAGCCACCAATGTGTTAAAGCTGCCGTTGCCGACAGCGGTTTCAACGATCGTTTTTGTAGCTGTTGGCGGTGCGAGTGTACTTGAGGTCATCGTATTCATTTCTGTTTGAAGGGGATTTGCGATGTCAAGAAAGTTGACATCGTTAACTGCGGCTCTGCAAACCTTCCAAAGGAAGAGTCGTTCGAGTCGCGATGGCTTCGCGAACCGGAGGACTGTACTTCGGTGGTAAGTGGCGCGCACCAGTATCAACGTCTAGCCGAAGCGCATCATCGCGATTCTTCAAAATCGCTGTTCGGTGCAGTCAGGCTTTGCGGTTAGCAAAAGGCTCTGGATGGTGTCACCTGGGTTCTCGGTTGATTAATGACGATTCGAGTGAAGGAATTCAATTCATATTCGGTAGTCCTGTCGCCATGCGTATTCGCCGGCCAATTTCTCCGCCAGCGGATCGATGAATTGAGGCTCTTAGCGGTTGTCGATTGGAATGTCAAAGGGTTGGTGCTGCATTGCCTGTGTCATTCGGTAAAGAACCCATTGGGAAACGCCGGCAACGAGCGCGCCAACGATTGCGTAGATCCAGGGCAGATTGCTGTAAATCGTAGCGTCTTTCGGATTGACGGCGACAAGTACAAACATTGCCGTGGCCATGATTGCGGTGAGCGATACGCCAAGCGTGGCGAGGTAAGATGCGTCTTTGTTCATTTTGGTACTTAAGTCAGTGGAGTTAACGGGAACGGCTGAATTGATATTGCGAACAGGGATAGAGGAAAGATTGTTAGACGTCAGCGATCGGAACAAGCTATTGACCAGGAGCAGCATCTTCCTAGGGAACGGAACAAACGCTCGCCCGTCCATCACGCAGTAATCATTTTGGCGGATTGTCTCGCCTGTCTCTCGATAGAGATCGGCTGCAACTTGAATAGCGCGCTGAGATCGTGACGGAAGGTATCGCAGGCCTGCAATTCCGATTGCATAATGTTGATCTGCGAGCGTCAACAGACGTCGGATCGCTGGTCGTACATATTCGTTGCTTGGCAATGCCTCTGTTGGTTGGACCTGGCCGAGCCAGCATTCAGGCAGGTAGCAACGCCCACGTTCGTGATCTTCTTTCACGTCTCTAGCGATATTTGTCATTTGCATCGCCATGCCAAGTGAATCGGCGTGATTCAGCGCTTGAGCGTCGGACGTGCCGAGCAAGTAGCACATCATCAGTCCCACCGTACCGGCGGCACGATGGCAATACAACAACAAGTCCTGCTGCGACTGAATCGGGCGGTGAGACAGATCCATTTCCATGCCTGCCAGCAAATCGAGCGGATGCTCTTTCGGGATCGCATAGCGAGTGACCAAGTCTGCTAACCACGACGATGCATCGTGAATCGGCTTCCGGCCATCGTAAATCAGCTCAACATCTGTCTGTAGCTGTAGAAGTTGTTTCGCGGCAATCTCGGGCGATGGCGCGTCGTCAACTGCGTTGTCGCACCATCGGCACCACGCGTAAAGCTTCTCAACATCGCCCCGGACTTCTTTGGGCAGCAAGCGAGCGGCAAGTGAAAACGATTGGCTATGGCGACGAATCACATCGCTATCTCGCAACGGTGGCGCGTCGAATGGTTCAGCCATTGATCATTGCCTCAACATCCACACTAAAATCTTTAGCGATCAGGTTGCATGTTGCTTTGGCCGAGTTGATCACACCAGGAACTCCAGCGCCGGGATGTGTTCCCGCTCCGGCGATGTACAGTCCTGGGACGCCATCACTGCGGTTGTGCGGGCGAAAGTATGCGCTTTGCGTCAGCTTCGGTGCGACTGAAAAAGCAGAGCCGTGATAAGCGTTCAACTCTGTTTTAAATTCCTGGGGTGTGAAGTGTCGCCTGGTAACAATTGATTCCCTAAGTCCAGGCAACTGTGTTTCAAGTGACGCGAGAATGGCATCGCCGTAGGACTGGGAAATCGTGTCCCATTTGAGATCCGCTTGTGCCAAGTTCGGTATGGGACTCAAAACGTAAAACGCCTCACATCCGTCCGGTGCAAGGGATCGATCGGTTACTGTCGGTGCATGCAGATAAAGACTGAAGTCATCCGGAAGCGTGCTGCCCGAAAAGATATCTTTCAACAGTCCCTTAAAGCGTGGTCCGAATAGGATCGTGTGATGGGCCAGGTTTTCGTAGCGACGGTTCGTACCGAAGTAGATCACGAACAAAGACATCGACCATTCTGCTCGTTCCAGTTGTCGCTGGGCACGAATCGCTGTGGGCACACCATGGTACAATCGCGAGTAAGTGTGATGGATATCAGCATTGGACACGACGACATCGAATCGCTCTTGAAATCGTTGCTTGCTCGTGACCAAATGCGACAATCCATTTGGGTTCATCGCGGACTCGGTTGGCGCTACCTCGACGCGTTCGACGGGCGAATTGAGTCGAATTTCGCCACCGATGTCTGTGAACAGTCGCACCAATCCGCGGACCAATGATCCGGTGCCTCCTTTCGGAAAGAACACTCCCCATTTTCGTTCAATCCAGTGGATGAGTGTGTAGATCGAGCTGGTTTCCATCGGATTGCCGCCGACCAGAAGCGGATGAAAGCTAAAGGCTTGGCGAAGGTGTTCGTCTTTGATGAAGCGAGAAACGGCTGCATAGACGCTGCGATCGGCTCGCAATCGCATGAGCGCAGGACTGACGCGAAGCATGTCAGTAAATTTCAAGAATGGTGTCGCGCAAGTTCCTCATAGCCCTTCTGAAACACTCGCCGAGAGTAATCAGCGAAACGTCGATAGCCATCGACATCACGCGGGTTGATTCGGCTGATCTGTTCGATCAAACCCGCCTCGTCAGCAACATAATCAAACACCACGCCATCGGTCCTTTGCCGTCCCTAGAGCGGTGTGACGGGAAGCAACGTGATGTAATCTTCCATTCGCCGGCCGGCGAGTGTGAACAATTCTTCGATACAGTGCGGAGCGGTGATCACGGTCGGTCCAGCATCGAAGGTGAAGCCGCAGTCTTCGTATACGTAGGCTCGGCCACCCGGTTTGTCGCGTCCCTCGAAACAGACCGTTTGAATTCCCATCGCTTGCAAACGAGTGGCCGCAGCTAGCCCACCAAAACCGCTGCCGATAACGGCACCGCGAAGACGCTCATTCGCATGATCGACGAGGCGGGACTGGTCGTAGCGTGGATTGCCGACCTCCTGAAACCGATCGACTTGAGCCAACATGTCGCTCATGAGTTAGCCCGACTTGCGACAAGGTTGGAAGCCTCTCGGAGCCGGGGCTTTGATACCATCGCGGTTGCAGAGGTGCTGATCGCGTGGAGCAACTGCTGGAGGTCGCCAAGCGATTTCGAAACACCAACGCTCGTGCAGAGTTTTGAAAAGGCGATGCGCAGCCCATGCTCAATTTCTCGATCTCCGTAATCTCCAATTTGTCGATCGATTACGGTCGCGATCTTCTTCGCTACTTCTAAATCGTGAGTGGCATCGTGCGCCCGTTGCTGCAGCTCAGCGAATTTTTCGGCGGGGCAATTTGCAGCGCACCATGCCCATGGCCATGTCACGCGAGCATTTTTCATGTCGTCACATCGCAATGCGCCGCTGCCAACTTGCCGCAGTTCATCAAGGTCATTTCGCATCTGCAAGCAGTTGCCAAGCTGACATCCAAATGTAGCAAGAGCCTGCTCGTGATTCTCGGTCGCACCTGCAGCAATCGCACCCAGGCAAGCCGCAAGTGACGTTAAGGAACCCGTCTTTCGTTCGGCAATGCCGCTGGCAATTGCAAGTACATCTTGCTGATCTAAGTCATATATCTTGGCGGCCAAGTCAAGTGCTTGGCCTTCGTGACACTCCCTAATCGTGGCAATCGAGATGCACAGCATTCGATGCCCAACGGCTTCGTCGAGAGGCAACTCGGCAAGAATTTGCAATGCGCGAAAGTACATCCAATTGCCAGTGTTAAGTGCGAGCGGGAGCCCCACTTGTCGGTGCAAGGTGGGTTCTCCACGTCGCAGTTCCGAGCCATCTTCGATATCGTCGATGATCAATGAGCCAGCGTGAAGGATTTCGACGGCATCAGTCAGACGGCGAGGAAAAACAGCAATTCCACCGCCGATCCGATAGCTAAGCTCAACGAGTGCCGCTCGAAATCGTTTTCCGCGATGCCCAAGGAACCCATTTGCGAGCTGGAACAGCCCACGCTCAAGTAAGTCTTGAACAGGATCTTGAGTCTTCGGCGCTGAGCGGACTTCAGTTGCGGCTTGGGATTCGGTAGTTAGGATCATCGTGTCGATTACCTTTGCTTCCACAACGAGAGAATGAAACGCAGGGGTGTTAAGCCAGCAGGTGGACGGCCGACAACGATTCGGAACGCGTCTTTTTTGGTAAATCGATGTGCGTAGAATCGCGAGATCGTCTCGTCCGTCAGCACTCGGTAAAATCTTCGAAAGATGCTCCAGCGTTTGCTTGGCTCGACCAGGCGAAACAACAAACGGTTGAGCAAGCGAGCGAACTTCGCTTGGGACTGACTTTCTACAACGAGCGATTCCACCGCTTCGATGGCACGCTCTGGTTACACAGAAGCGACGGCCAATGCATAGCGAACAGCGAGGGGAAATGAGTACCCGGTCGCTGCATGGAACCAGCCGCCAGCGTATCCGCCTTGCAAGGGAAGGTTGGCTTGAGGCATGCTTGACTTAGACAGCGGCATTGGTAGACAACCTGTCTCTTCGCGGACGATTGACCACGCTGCGTCCGTCATGCCTCGAACGAAGGCCTCGACATTGCGTAGGCACTCAGCTCGATCGGTGCTTGGATCATCGGAGAATTGAGTGTCCTCGACCAACACGCGACGATTTGAAAAAGGAAGCGAATAGATGAAGCGAAATCCATTGGATTGATCTTGGCGAGCGTCCATGACCACCGGAAAGGATTCCGGCCAATCGGTGTCGAGCTCGATTTCGAATCCATAGAATTTCTGAAAACCACCGTCGATAGCGGCATCATTGCCAAGGCGGCGGGGACCTCGACAGTCAATCACTACCTGGCCTTCGAAAGTATCACCGAAGCGTGTCCGCGCACTTTTCTCGTCAATGAATTCGACGTCGGTTTCGGCCAGCAAGCGAGACTCGACTTGGTCTGACGACCACTGCGACGACACGTTGCTTAAGATTGCCTGCGACTTTGCCTCGTTGCTATTGGAGTGGTGTGCATAGCGAACATCGGCGGATGTTTCTTGATAACCGGCTGTCTGTAGCTCTCGAAACGAGTCGGTAACAACGGTTGCAAAATGATTGGAACTGATGGTCGCGTAAGGAAGATTCACGCGACGTTCAAATCCTGGGAAGCGAACGAAATAGTTTTGCCAGCGAGTGGTTACTAACGGCTCAATCCAGGGTCGTGCCTCGCTAGGAACGTCTTTCGGATGAAATGACCACGTGTGGTTGCCACCGACTCTGCGGTCTCTCTCGATCAGCAGAATCGTCGCTTTGGGTTGATTGTGCTTGATGGCGAGTGTCAAAAGGCCACCTTGGAGACCACCGCCAATGATGATGTAGTCATACACGGTTCAACACCTCGACATTTGACGTGACGAGAATTGTATTCCGCTGAGAGAGAGCGTCAGCGACTAGGTGCAGACAAAGGTGCGGTACCGCCATCGCGCTAAGGCCAATAAAGACCGTACGTATCAGCGAAGATTGGATCGCACTGGTTGATGACCAAAAAAATGCACCGAGCATTACCAGTCCCAAGGCTGTGATCGTTAGCGGTAATAATTTGCGAAACATCACAGCCGCTGATTCGTCTTGCGACCGAGCAAGCTCATTCAAGCCGCGAACCGAATGCCAGCCGCAGAAATAGACAGTGAACGACACCAGCGGACTGGCGACGATACACAGCAGGGTGAGCGAGAGCATTCGCAGCGAGTTTGACTTCGCGACAAGTTCAACCAAGCGTTGGTCTGTATGCCTAGCTTGAATATCTCGCTGGAGACAATCAAGAATGCAAAGAGGCCCCATAATAATTGCCGTCTTAGCAACGACCGCTACGCAGTAACCAATCTTTGAGACTTCATTGCTCGGTGTAATGATCGATAGCAGCTCGACGACATCATCGCCTCGACATAGCGAGGGCATCCAGATAATGAGCCCACCGAATGCGATCGCGGTCAGGTGGCGAGTCCAGTTGCCTGCTTGATCATCACGATCCTCTAATCCAAAGTGCCACGCTGAAACGATGAAAAATGCAAGAATGGTGATCTCTGGCACCGCGTACCAGCCCCACACTACGATAAGAGCGATTGCCAGGTAAACGCTGAAAAACGCCGGACCCCAGAAGGGTCCGAACGTCGGGCGAAAGAGGCGCTTTCCCACGACATGATCAAGTGCACCGTGGGGCACTCCAATCACTGCAACCAATGTTGATAAAGCGAAAACTTCGACATTCCGCGACGAGCCGAGCCCGATTGCAAATGCGAATACAAGCGTTGCGGCAAGTATTGTGATCAAAGCAGAATGCATCGGGAGCGGTTCTCTTTCGTGTCCAATTGGCGCGGTGTTGAAGCCTATGCAGCCATAGCGGCCGAGCCACCTGCTGGTTCAAATACATCGGTGCTCTTCGCTCTGGCAATGAAGTAGATCAGCACACCGAAACCAGCTTTGGCTGTCATGTCTGCGATCGCGTACCCGATTTGAAGATACACCACACCGCTCGCATTAACCGATCCACCGGACTTCGCCAGCAGTGCTTGTTCGGTTCCTCCCAATGCATACGCAATTGGGTAAACAGCCCACGTAATCAAAAGCACCAAGCGAGCAACCTCGATCAACTTTCTTGCCGCAACCGGTTGAGTGGCAAGTGACTGAGTTAATTCAACCCAGAGCACAAACAGGATGTAGAAGAAAGGAATCGACGACAATGTCCCCCAAACGACTCGCATGGTCCAACCTTCTGGATTGCTGATCACCTCGCCGGGATATCCCAACGCGATCATGGCGGCGGCGGCGATCACGAGTCGTGTCAGCAGCGATTTCGCTCGGGACTTTTCTAGCCTGAGGACGGACACCAGTTGATGGTTTCGCTGGTTTTGCATGACAGCGGTTTCGACGAAACCAATTTGGGACCCAACACACCGATCGACGTGTTGGCCGATGCGGTGGAAGACGAGAAACCGCGCATCGTTTGGCTTGCGTTAACGAACCCGATCCGCAGCCGGATTCAGGATCGTGAGATAAGTCGACTGTCGAATGCTGTCGCGGAGTGCCAGGGCACGTTTTTCATTGGTGGCAAGAGTGTCGACAGTTACGACGGTGAGGGGGCTGTTCGTTGTGGGACGATGATGGAGCTTAGCGATCTTGCGATTGCGTTTGCTAATCGATCAGCATTGTCTTGAACTTGCCACCGTTCTCTCGTCAATCGAAAGCCAAATTTGATTCATCAATTGACCGCGTTGCTCGCGAGTTTCTACGATCGCTGCGACACTGAAAAGCGGAAAAGGAAGCTTGAACACCGGATGGTAAGGTTGGCGGCAACTGGATGGTAAGGTTGGCGGCAACTGGATTTATCCTGCACCTGTCGCTGATCGCCTTAGCTCGCACGGTTCCGATTCTAACCGCAGGACCGCTCGCTGGCCTGGACCGTAATTTCCTCCATGCAGTCTACATGACCGTCTTGCTGCGATTTTCGCTAACGACTCCGAAACCATACGATTTAGCGATCAGTATAATCGCGATGTTTTACGGTTTGTGCATCCTCGGTGTATTCTCGTATTTCACTCGCGTCGAAAAACTCGTCGACCATGAAGACGAGTAGCGGCGTGGGTGCGGCACGTTCAATGTCGATTTATGATTTATGTTCTTTGCGTTGGGCAACGAAATCGCCCGACTTCAAAACCACGCAGTGCTACATGCTTAGTCTTTCGTCCCGTCGTCCTTTCTCGCCATAGACGAAACGAGTTTGGTTTAAGTGTTGCTCGCATCAACTGGATCACCTGACCGGGTGACAAACCGAATTGAGTCCGAATGGCGTCGAAGCTGGTTCGGTCTTCCCAAGCCATCTGAACGATACGGTCAAGCTGCTCAGAGGTCAATTCATTACGCTTCACTTTGTGTAATCGCTCCGTTGGATGACGAAGTTAATGTTGCGCGGGATGGCTCAAGCCTAGCTGCTGCGGCAATATTGCTTAGCATGCCTCTAAAGACCAGTGCGTGAACCGGGTAAATCCCATACCAGTACGCAAGTCCGAAGAATCCAATGGGGTCGAAGATCGCTGTTTGCCGGATGGTCGAACCCTCTTTGCACGGTTCAACCGTAAACTCCAACCATGCTCTTCCGGGAACCTTCATCTCCGCCGATAATCGCAAGCGCCGATTCGCTACATATTCTTCGACTCGCCACCAGTCCAAGACTTCGCCCACTTGCAATTGCTCAGGGTCTCGACGAGCACGACGCAATCCGACTCCACCGCACATAAGGTCAATCAAGCCTCGAATCGTCCAAAGAAAATCGGCGAAGTACCAGCCTTGTTTTCCTCCAATACGTCGAATCGGCGCGAAGGCGTGAAGTGGCGGAACCGCAACGATGACCGACCGAGAATCAACGATCCGGCTGCCGAAACGAACGCCGCCCCAAGCGATCACGCCTCGCGATGATGACAACGAATCGGACCAACGTGTGTCTGCTAAATCATGGTCTTCGTTGACCAAGGCTCGCGAAATCGCATCAGCAAGATTTCTAGGAACGACGCCGAATATCTGCATTGCCGATTGATTTTTTACAATCGTGGGGTTTCGCATGCTGTCGATCAACTTGCGGCCGACTCGCGCGTAAACCGGAGTCACCAAGCCCAACCACAAACTAGATAGCCGAGGCGTTAAAACAGGAACGGAGATCAACCACCGTCTCAATCCTCGCTGACGAGCGTACTCTCGCATGATGTCTCCGTAGCTCACTTGGGTTGGGCCACCGATTTCAAAAACAAGATTTACTTGTCCTTGCCAATCTAACCCCGCAATCAAATACGCGAGCAGATCTTCGATCGCGATCGGCTGAGTCTTGACGCTGACCCATTTGGGACAGATCATCACGGGAAGTCGCTCCACAAGTGCACGCACCAGTTCAAACGAAAGGCTGCCGGAACCAATCACGATCGAAGCGCGAAATTCAAGCACTTGGCAACCGGATTGGCTGAGTATTTTTCCGACTTCATGCCGGCTACGCAGATGAGGCGATAATGTTTCATCGTCATCGCCGAGACCGCCGAGATAGACAATTCGCTTCACATTCGCTTGCCGCGCAGCATTGGCAAAGTTTGTCGCCGCGATTCGATCTTGGTCTTCAAACGAACCCGTTTCATTCATCGAATGGACGAGATAGTAAGCGGTATCGATCCCGATCAACGCGGGCACAAGTGATTCCGCGTCGAGCACATCGCCAGCTATGACCTCCGTGCGGTCACCGACTCGATCGCTCAAGATCTCGGGGCGTCTGGCTAAGCAACGAACCGACAATCCACGTCGTTGCAACAGTCCGAGCAGGCGCCCCCCCACGTAGCCAGTGGCTCCAGTAAGCAATATCGTTGGGTGCAGATCTAACATGGCAGATCCATCTCGTGATTCATGAACGCCGCCCCCTTAGCAAGGTGCGCAAAGTTGCCAGCGGACGCACACGCACGCCGTTGAAGCTGAGCAGACGACTGATTTTTGACTCATGATCCGTAACAGACGACGCAACACAGATCCCACCCACACGAAATTCCAAGGTGCTGTCTAGCATCACGAGCCATTCGCCCAATTGGTTGCCGTTGGCTCGCAAGACTGCATGACCGGACAACTCACGCAGCAAGCGAATTCCTGACATTAGGTCCGACACTTCGACAGCAATAACCTTATCGATTACTTTGATCGTGAATCCATGACCTTCAAATTCGCAATTAAAATCTGCCTGTATCTGGAGCCCCGAAGCGATCGATCTCACTTTTTTTCCTGAATCGTATCGCGATTCCGTGTTGAAATTCGAATTGCGCCATTCATCTTCCACTTTGCATGGGGCGCGTCGGGCGAAGTAGAGCTGGGGATAAAGAGTTCGAAATCGTCGAAAGCATAGGTAATTTCCGCATCACGACCGGTCAGCTTGTCGTAGAGATCGATCGCTAACTCCGGCCAAGTTTGATTGTTTTGTGGCGTGGTCATTTGTTTCATGTGCCTTGTTTGCTGGAATACGATCAATCAAGGTGACTGCACCTTGCATTGTTGAGACAATATCTGAAGTGTATTGCAACGCCAAGTCACAAAGTGAAGTTGACATACAATTCTTCTCTGATCACGACTCGCTAAGCTCAATACCACCAACAGTGGCTTTTTCGACATCACCGCGTCCTACCATCTTTCTCTCGAATTTCGATAAATCCTCAATACGGCTTTGACTTGGATCAGCGGCTTCTTCGAGTCCGATGAGCAGCGCGCCCACACCGGTTACTGAGCTAACAATCAGTCCGAGCAAGAAAACGGCGACCGTAGTCATGCACTTCAATCACGTGATCTTCGGCGATCACCCAGGTTCGGTCCGTTTTCGATGGATTGATCACTTGTGTGCCCGTGAACTCGCCGATCGCGGGCAGTACCAATTATCGACTCGATAGCCAGAAACAAGGTAGTTTGCCGAGTGAATTGGTCTTTGAATGCCAGCGGTAGGCCGGATGGATGTGCCCGCAAAGCAATAGTTCACTACTGGGAACTGGCGGCTGGGGCCAAGCCTTTGTTCGTCGTTTGTAGAAATGATTCCATTGCACCCACGGCTTTTACAGTTGGCAAGTTGCGCAAGAGTACATTTGCCGATTGCCAAGCGACCAAGACTCGATGGGTGCTCCGCATTGAAAGCAGAAATCTTTTTTGTAGACGCATAGACGCTCTTGGGCGTTTAGCCGACTGAGCGGCTTGTCCGTGCATTCTCTAGGAACCGTGATGATGCGGTTGTACTTCAAGCCGATTTCGAGCAGGCGAACGGAAGTCTGCCAAAGCTCGTCAAATTCATCACGCAGCAGCGACTTGCTGGGACGCGAAGGATGAATGCGGTTGAGGAACAGGATTTCAGCGCGATAGATGTTTCCGATCCCCGCGATGATTGACTGATCCAACATCAAAGTCCCAATCGGTTGTTTGCTCTTGAGAATTCGACTCCATACGCGTTCGGGGTCGGCATCGGCACGCAATGGATCTTGACCGAGTCTGGCTTGCGAATCGATCACGCCTTGCTTGTCGAGTATCTCGCATTGGTTGGGTCCGTTAAGGTCCAAGGAGTGATCGCTGCCGACAAACCGAACACGAACGGCACCTCGAGGTTCAGGTGGTGGAGACTTGTGCAAGCGAAACTTACCGTACAGCCCGAGATGAACATGCAAAGTATGTTTGGCTCCGAACGCGTAATACAAATGTTTTCCGTGTGCCTCAACGGATTTGAGAACTTTGCCATTCAGCAAAATTGCTTCTTGTTCGAAGCGACCTTGCGGGGAGGCGATGCTCAAACGTTGACCGCCAATCCATTTCGAATGGTCTTGAGCCATGCGATGGACGGTATGACCCTCAGGCATGTAATTTGTCCAAAAATTTGGCGGCGACGGCGTGATGATGATCGAGTTTTTTGCCCATTCGATCAAGCTGGCCGACCATGACTCGCATCCGTGGATTGGAACTAAAAAACGCTCGTTCGCGATCGATGAAACGCCAGTAAAGTGCGTCCCAGACTTCGCACCAGTCTCCTTTGCCATAGTCGCTCATTTTCAACACGTAACTTGAACCGCTGATGTAAGGTTTCGTAGTCATTAGGCCACCATCGGCATGTTGGCTCATGCCGTAGACGTTGGGCACCATCACCCAGTCGTACGAATCGATGAATAACTCCATGAACCAGCGATACACTTCGTTCGGAGCAATGTCGCAAAGCAACATGAAGTTCCCCAGCACCATCAAGCGTTCGATATGATGGCAATACGCATACTTCAATGTCCGCTGAATGCTTTGATCTACAGGAACGATACCGGTCGTGCCGTCGTAGAACGAAGCAGGTAGTGTCCGTGTTAGATTCCAAGAATTTGTCGTTCGTTGTCGATCCCCAGCATGCAGATAGACCAATCGAATAAACTCTCGCCATCCGATTACTTGGCGAACAAAACCTTCCAATGAGTTCAGCGAAACCTGTTCGCTCTTGGAAAAAACCGCATCAACGATTTGTTGAGGAGTTAGCAAGCCGATGTTCAGCATCGGTGTCAGCACTCCGTGAAAGACGAATGTTTCTCGCTGCGAGATCGCGTCTTCGTAATCCCCGAATGAAGCCAGGCGTTCTTCGACAAACGTTTCTAACCATTGTGCAGCGTCATCATGCGTAACCGGGTAACAAAACTCTTCGACCGTTCCAATCGCATGAGGAAACGCTTTGGCGACGTAGCGTTTCGCTTCCACGACGCTCGCTCGTTCGCTGGGCGCTACCAAGAGCGGAACCGCCAGGCCCTTGGGTAGTCGCTTGCGATTTTCGGTGTCAAACGTCCACTTACCGCCAAGTGGTTTTTCTCCGTTCTCGTCAAGCAACAAACCAAGTCGCCTGCGCTGCTGCATGTAGAAGTCGGTGAAGCGGTAGTGCTGCTTATGCTCAGCCCACTGCTGCATTACAGCGATCGGCGTCAAAAACGACGTGTCTGGCAGCCATTCCAAGCCAATCCCTGATTTCTCGCAGCCGGCGGCGACGCGCTCCCTGAGCCAGGTATCGCTTGGTTCGACGATCACGGCCCGTTTGATTTTCTTCTTCTTGAGAATCTCGCCGATTTCGCTTGAATGAGAAATTGATTTCGAGTCGATGCGATGGACTTGCTTGCCAAGTCGCTCGCACTGCTGTGCAAACTCAGTCATCGAAGCGCGATGCAAGACAAGCTTTTGAGCGTGGAATCGATACTGGGTGAAGAACAGGGGATCTTCAACAAGGACAACGATCGACGCAACCGACGCCGCCGGGTGTTGGCCCCACAATTGGTGCGGATAAACGATCGCTGCTGTGGAGTTATTCATTGGCCGTATTCAACAAACAGGGGCAATTGTTTTGAGTTTCATAGCAAACTCTTGACGTGAAAGCGTATGCAAACCGATGCGATTTGGATGCGGAAAAATCTTTTTTTGAAAAACATTTAATTTTTGAATTTAGTCTGTTAAATGATCCCGCATTGACCGCCACGACCGGATTGTTGATCTACGATCGCGGACTTCACTACCAAAGAGTCAGCCTGCGTCCGCTTCGGGCGGCAGGTTTTCTAGCGCGCCGCAGAATAGGGCCATGAAGTGATTCAGTTCTTTGACGTTTCGAACTGCTTGCTCTTTCCACTCGCCCATATTGACGACGGCTTATGATTCAATGGAGTCAACAAACCAACGCGATGGAGAACGAAGCGATGTTCGGATCGGGCAATAGCAAAGAGAAACTGCAAGAGAAGTACAATAAGCTAATGCAGGAATCGTTCGATCTTTCGACGGTCAATCGAAAGAGGAGTGACCTTAAGCGGGCCGAAGCCGAAGATGTCGGCAAACAACTCGACGAGTTGGACAAGAAATAGTCGCAATGGCTCGCGACGTGGTCAAAGCCTCGGTTCTTTGCTTCTCATCGGAGTGCTAGCGATTACTTACGCACGTTCACGGTTGTGGCTTGGCATTTCGGGTGTCGGGGCACTAGTTTTGATCAGCCTCGTCCTGCTCGTTTCCCGGTTGCCGCTGGCATCGCTTCCGACCGATCGATCGTGGAGCGTCGCGGACTTGCGGGCAATGGTGATCGCGGGCGGTTGTTTGATTGGCGTGATGCTGCCGCTGGATTTGCTAGGCGGCTTTTTGTTGCCCAACCGATCGCGACCGAAGACCATCATGTTAGGGGCGTTTTTGAAGGGTTGGCTTCGCGGTGTTGTTGTCCACACAACTGTGTTCGTGTTGACAGGGCTGCTGATCTTGGCGATGGGACGTTGGTTCGGGTTGCCAGGGGCAACATTGGCGGTGTTCGGCGTCGCGGTGGTTCTCGTAGCTTTTCAGTTGCGAATCGCGAGGCTCGTCGTTGCTTTGCCGGAGATTGCGAGTGAGCGCGATGAAAGTGCCATGGCTGTCGAAGCGGCTCTGCATCAAACTTCGCAGTGGGGATGGAAGCCGCTGCCAATCGTTGTGGTTGAGCATGCCGATGCCGGGTTCACGGGCGGCGTCGTGGGTTTGCCTGGAATGGAGACGATCGTAGTTCCGGCAGCATCGCTTGACAAACTGACGTACGAGCAGCTAGCCGTCACGATTGCAAGACGGTTGGACGCGGTCCATAGTGGCAGCCGAACACGCGGGATGCTGCTTGCGTTTGCGTGGGTGATCACTGGATTCATACTTTCGGCGATGTTGCCCGGTGCCGGCGTGACCAGCGTTGGTGAGCTTACCATGACGTGTCTGGGATTTACGCTTTGGACGTTCTTCGGTTTGTTGACATTGCCGACGCTCAGCCGACAGGCGTCCTACGCGATCGACAGAAAGGTGATGGACCAAGGAGCTTCTCCGGAGACTTTTTACCAGACCGTGAGAACTCTGGATTGTCTGCAGGACGATGAGCCGAAGCGGTCGGCGTTGATTGAAACGATCTTCCACCCGGTGCCGAGCGTCGATAACCGGCGCGGCGAATCCTCTAGCACTTTGCCGATCGCGTGGCATGCGGCTCGGATGACCTTGTTCGTATCTTGGGCGTGCATGGGGATGCTCGTCCGAGCGGTTCACTGCAACGTCGGCCGGCCCGAGTTGTGGGTGATGCTGCCGACGGATTGAGGCAAGTCACTTGTTCCCACTTGATCGCTCTGATCGACATTACTTCTTTGATCTTTCCGCCCAGCTTCGTGCCATGTTTCAACAGCGTCCTACGCTCACGATTATCGAGAGTTACACGAATGGGTAATTTGGAACGAAGGACCTCATTCTCCGCTTTCAGATATCTAATCTGCTGGGCCAGTTCTTGGCGAGTAAGCGACGCCAGGAGAGTCGAAAGAGGGTGTACAATGTTGATCATTGGGAACCGAAAAACCTTGCCAATCGCTTAACAATCGGGGTGGCGAGATTTATTAACCCCGCTCAAGCGATGAGCCGAGGCGGCTCGCCCATTCGCACAAAATTTAGAATCGGAATCCGGTCCCAATCCACCTGGCAAGCGGTGACGCAGGCCGGATAGCCGATACGGTTTGACGTCGCTGGGGCGCGGTCCGGCAGTTCAATCTCGCCGAGTCAGCAGGAGCTCGATTGCTCCCAAGTTGCCAGTCATGGATCAATTCGCAAATGCCACCGTATAGGTCTCGAACTTTTCTAAGTGTCTGTTTGGCTGTGGTTTGCGATACCGGAGTTCTATTAAACGAGGTTCGAGACCGGCGAAGTTTCGGGCTGTTAAGCGACTTTTCCGTAACGCGGCACACATTTGACAATCGAGCGAACCGGTCTCGAACTCAAAAAGTCCTGTGTTTTGCGGCATTTCCTAAAACGAGTTCCCAGAGAAGGTTCGTATTCTGGGTCTGAACGGGGAGGTGGGGGCTGAATTGCTGAGCGCGGACGTTCCACGACCGAATGCCGAACGCCACCGAATCCAACGCGCAGCGTTCAATCATTAATCGAACGCGACCATCCCGCAGGCTTACGCCAGGCGGCTTAGGATCGACCGATCAATAAGTGGGATAGGCTTCCAGCCTGTCAATCGAGAAACGACAGGCTGGAAGCCTATCCCACGTTTCGGGTACGCGACCATGAAGTAATGTCTCCACGAAACGATCTGGCGAATGGATAGTACAAATTCGATTAGAAAATTCCTTTGCGGTTGCTTGATAATGCTTCCGATGCATTTGGAATTCATCGAGCAATCTTGGAATTTGATCGTGGTTTGTGGCAATCAATCCCACGGCGGATTCCGGCGGAACTTGCACGGTGTCCATTAATCGAACCTTAGGCGTTCCAATGGCTTTGTTTGGTGTTATCAAATACGTATAACGTAGTCTTATACGATTTGTCCCAGGAGGTATTGAAACGATGGCCCGCGGTTCTTTTTCTGCTCGGTACTCCAGGCTATATTCGGCTCGATTCAAATCGGCAACGGTTGACGAACTCAAGAACGAAGCCGACAAAAGAATGGAATCGCCACGTTCTGGCGACTCAGGAAAACTTACTATGATCGCTGTGACTGGGACTGGACCATTGAACTCCATCTCCATTGCATGGTCTCCGTGATCGACCACCGCCATGCTGGAGTTCTTGCATTCTACTTCGGCGACATCCCAGATGGAGTCAACAAAACGATCCAAAGCAGGCTTAAGCTGTCGCGACAACCACGACCCAGCGGGCACGATCACGGGAATGCCAGCAGCTAGCATTTCCAGCAGTATTCCACTGC
Organism: Planctomycetaceae bacterium; assembly: GCA_043775635.1. Classification (GTDB taxonomy): domain Bacteria; phylum Planctomycetota; class Planctomycetia; order Pirellulales; family Pirellulaceae; genus UBA6163. The sequence continues at coordinate 18,156 of JAYVSE010000361.1, forward strand.
AACGAACGTAGTATCGTCGCCCATCATAAATGAACAAACCGACATCCGCTGAATGGATCCAAGCCTGATATTTCTCACTATCAAGCGTTGCATTTGCGAGTACAATTGCGCAATCCTGGCGAGTGCGAAATTTATCAGCATGCGGCCAAAGAAATTTGGGGAGCAGTCGATTCCAACGCTTGGTAGGGAGTTGAAATGCCAATTGCCATGGCCCCATTTCAAGGTGGCTACGCCAAACTTGACTAATGAGCGCAGCGAGCTGATAACGGCCTTTTTCTCGCCGAATATTGCCCGCGAGCAGTAGTCGTGATCGCTCTGCATGTATCCCGCTGCTATCAGTTGTTTCGGCATCCGATCGTTTGCGAATGGGATAGTCGATCGCTGACCACAGGTTTCGGCCGACAGCCTGATTCAATTGCCGCGCCAATTCTTGGGTGGTTGCATAAAGGCGTACTTCGTGATCGGCCAAAGCATGAAGCGAAGCTTCGACTTGAGTTTTAAAAGCATCCATCACAGCGTCTTGCTGTTTAAGTGACTCGCCTTCACTTCCTTCAATCAGACTTAGATGAAAGAGCAAGTCTAAATTCAATCTCTCGTTGGTCGAATAATTCTGTAATGCGGATACCAATGCTAAGAGAGTGAAGTCGCAAGCGGTAGAAAGCAGGATGCGATCTTGATTGGTTGGCTGAAATTCGTGGCACCAGCGAGTAAAATCATTGGCCCATGATCGGACTGCCAAGCTTGGCGAGTTGCCGCTAAAACGCTCGGCAGCAAGTTGCAGCAGGGTTCTTGCAGCATTTGTCTTGGGCGAAATTCGACCCTCGAAATCACGGCTTGCTCGTGATTTTCCGTCGACACCCAGAGACCATTTACGCATGAAAGTGAAGCGAAAGGTTGGTCTGATGGTGCACTGCGGTTTAAAGTCTTCAAAATTCTTGAAGTCCCGACTTGACAGTACGATTGGTTCAAACCCTTGTTGCTTGGCGGCACCTGCGACGACGCTTGCCAATTCGACGTTGTGCCCACCAGAATTAACGATCTCCGAATCACAAATGAAAAAGCGAGGCGCATCACCATGGCGACGCGGACCTGAAACCGATGCTACAAGTCCGTTCACTTGCACAACGTCATCCGTAGGCTTTGGTTGTCCATGAATACCGTATCGGGTCCAAGTTGAGCGAGTAATGTTTGACTGTTTTCTGATTTCCGCGTTACGCCGAATTGCATCCTCGCGTACGTAACCCCGATCATGATCTAAGTGCAGTAGTGATGCTGAGTATCGAAGCTGTTTAGCTTTGATCCCAGCATTTACAAGGCGGACACCAAGCTCGCAATCTTCTCCGCCGTACGCCATCCTTTCGTCCATTCCATTGACGGCAACAATATCGCTCTTCCAGGCAGATGAATTATTTCCATTCCAGGTAGGACGCGTTGGTGTAAGGTGGTTTAATAGCTTTGCAAAGGTTCCCGAGCTACTGACACGAATCAATCGATACCACCGTGGCAGCGACTTCCACTGCGAGTATCTTTGAAGCCACGATAGCGAAAATGCTCGTCCACTCACGATATCTGTACGATTGATCTCGCGACTGACCGGTAGCGGCAATCGCACGGCCCCGCCAGATAGGTAACGCCCCTGGCGACGGCTCGAATAGTGAGCCATCAGGAAGTCATTGCGTGGAATACAGTCGCCATCGCTGAAGACTAAGTATGCACCGTTCGCGCAGCGTATCGCATGATTGAGGATCTCGCATTTTCGAAAGCCGTTATCGGGATGCCAAACGTGTTGAATGACCAATTGCGTTTTGCTGCGCATTCGATCAATGCATTTGCGAGTCTCAGCATCAGACCCATCGTCCGCGAGGACAATTTCGAAATCGGTGAATTGCTGAACGCTATAACCCCATAGGACCTTTTCCAGCCACGCGGGCTGGTTATAGGTGCTCAGAATTACGCTCATTGCGGGTTGTTTATATTCCATCCAAATCGCTCCTGCGGAACGATACCTAATTTCGAGACATCTGGTAAAGACAACTTTTCAATTCCCTCGGGCCGGGTCCCTCGTTATCCTACACATCTTTTTAAGACCCCTACCAGCTTGCCTGGAATGGCGTGGACTTAACGAAAATGCGAAGCATTTTGTTAGCGGTGCGGCGCAAGCCGTCCGGTGTTTCGCGGGGTTTTTCGAACCGGCACCGGAC
>JAYVSE010000362.1:0-48620 GCA_043775635.1 Planctomycetaceae bacterium
ACTTGTTAAACCGCGTGCCCATCGGGCCGCGTGTTTTGAGGCAAACGCGCGGGGCGATGCCCACGCGGTTAAACTAAGAAACTTGTGCACGGGTGCTTAGGAGTTTTTTCTTAGGAGTCACTCGCTCACTTACCGCCAAAATCCCAATGTCGCAGACAACTTTCTGCTTTGAAAATTTTCCGAACACTGACGGCCATTCCAATAGGGGGTTGTGTACCTTCATTCGTTTCGCGTCTATATTGAAAATTGTCATTTTTGTGCGGTTTGTGGATTGCCAGTCATGGAGTGACAGATTCTCGCCGCACAAATGACTAATGCGTCTGCTCTTACTGTTTTGTGCACCTTGCCCTCTTTTGTCGAGCTAGTCAGATGAAACGTCTTCTGCGCTCTCGTTCAACCCGGACTCTATTTTCCAAACCCAAGCCATGTCGTGCCCTACTGGATAAGCGGATTCGTCAACTCACGTTCGAAACCTTTGAGCAACGATTGCTGCTGGATGGAGGGTTGGTCAATTCGGTATTAACCGAAACTCAGCGCCAACAGATTCTGACAGGTCTGGGGCAAGTTGCTAGCTGGACTGATTCACTTTCAACGACAGGTCGACTGGGCCAACCGGTCGCGGTGATCAATCAATCGATCGGCCAATCCGTGGGTCTGCGGTCAATACTCGAAACGCAACTGATCACGCCGGTCAACGTCGCGACGGGCGGCGGTGTGGGTACGACGACCGACGCGATCGTCACGGCCCTGAAGGGTTTGAGTTTCAATTCATCCGGGCTAGCGATCACGGTCAACCCAGCCAGCGTCACTGGCGGATTGCTGACAGGCGGGGGCGACAATGAGCTGCAATTCAATTTGACTTTCGATGCCGTGCGCACAAGTTCGATGGGTTTGAACCTTGGTCAACAAGTCGTGGATGCGGGACTGACACTCGACTCGGCGGCTCGCGTCTCGCTCAACTCGACGCTCCATTTCGTATTGACGTTTGGCGTTGACTTGACTGTGGGAATTCCTCCGGACCAACAATTTTTTATTCGGTCGCAATCGCTTGCGTTAGGCAGCTCCGTCCACACGACCACGCTCTCGACGCCGGCCAAAATCGGACTCCTCGGGGCAGCGATTTCGAACGGCTCACTCGATCTGACCGCAGGCGTGTCGGTCGCGCTCATCAATCCCGATGCGGACAGTAAAGGTAACCTCACGCTGGAGGAACTCCAGTCGACATCTGCGGCTTCGCTTGCCAGCTTCACAACATCGTCTGATTCACTGGCTGCGACTTTGCCAATGACCGCCACGCTAGGCAGCCAAGTCCTGAATGCGGCGCTGCTCGGCAGCGTGCCGACAGCAACATTGACAACGACCAGCATCTTCACCGGCCCTGACGAAGTGTTACTGGGAACAAACGCTTCATTACACGAGCTGCAGAACTTTCGCGACGTGACCCCAAGCGGCCTGTTGGCCACGCTGGACCGCGTCGGTCAAGGGGTACAAGACGCTGCACCGGAGTTGGATGTCAATAGGCAACTGGGAGGGTTGCCCTATGTCGCGACTTTGCCCAGTGGCCTTGCGAATTTTACCGACTTGGCGAATAAAATCGGACGCGACTTGTACGATCCTGTCATGGTGGCCTCACGTCCGATCAGTTCGCGATCTGGTTATTCGCTTGGCAACGATGCATCGTTCTCGATTCAGCTAAACGATGCCGCACCGATTGCGGTGACGATCTTGCAGACCAATCAATTCTTCCAAGAAAGCCTCAATAGCTTTGTCAACCGCTCGTTACCGGTTGGATTAGCAGGAAAAATTGTGGCAACGCAAGCGACGACTCTAGGCGGTCAAAGACTTGCATTCAAAGCGATTGACCCTGCCGTCACTCGGTTTACCATCTTGATCAGCGATCGCACCAACTCAGCAACCGCTGACATGGGTTTTGAACCAAGCCAATTCAGCACGCCTGAATTTAAGTTCGATTCGGTGCAATCGTTTGCGACAGCCATCGCCGTGAAGATGGGACTGTCCGCCGCCCAAGTTGATCCGAAGTACGACGTGGCAACGCACTCTTTGTCGTTAGAAATCCGGCTATTGAACTCAACTTACTCGCAAACGGTACCGCTCGATTTCGGCGCTGGCTTGGGACCGGCAACGTTTCTTGCTCCTGTGTCGGCCTCGATGGTTGTGACGCCGACAGCAAGCGGTCGCGTGGCGCTGCGAGTCGATGCATTGCGCACTGTGTTTGCACCCGCTACTGACGCGCCTGATGCTCCAGCGAATGGACGCCTAAGTGCCGACGCTCATTTCAAGTTGCAACTCGATGGGGCTGCCGCTGTTTCAATTCTTGTGCCTCGTGATTTGACCAACAATTCACTGGATGATTTGGTGGCAGACATCAATACTGCACTGTCGTTTTCCACGTTGAGGGGTAAGGTTACGGCAGGTCGCGTTCTCAATCACCTAACACTGATATCCCCGGCAGGTACCAGTCTTCAAGTCGATTCGATCGCCAGCGATCCAGCCGCTACACAAATGCACTTCACAGGTGTCGGCGTCAGTGCTCAGTATGGCAAGCAAGTCTCGCTGAGCGCCGGTACTCAAATCAGTATCGGCAGCTCGGTGACGGCGACGAACGTCAGCGGTTTGGGAGCGGTCGGCATTCTCCCAGCGACGCTGACGAGTCCGTCGTTGAGCGTGACGGCGAACGCTTCGGCGACATTAGCCCAATCGCAAGCCGTTGGTTCGTTGGCCTCTGCCGCAGCGTCGGTCTTGGTGGTGGCAACACCGCAAGTCAGCCTAGCCGGGACGGTCACGGTCACGGTTGACGCCGCGCTCGGCGTCCCCGGCGGCAGTCCGGCAGCGTTTACTTTGGCTTTGTCTCGTCCAAACGAAGTGGCAACGACTCTGAAAGCAACCGCAGACGCGCCAGCCAACGGTCAATTAACTTCACCGGCAACATTTCAAATTTCTGTTGGCAGTGGAACACCGGTGACCGTGACGGTTCCTGTTGATGCGACGAATACAACGATTGATGACTTAGTCGCTGACATCAACACGGCGATTGAAGCAACGCGATTGGGCGGAAACGTGGTCGCTGGTCGCAGTCTGAACCGCTTGACGCTATCTACCAATGGGTTTGCGTCGCTCACAATCTCGTCTGCAGTGGGCGATGCCACGAAGACCAAGCTGCGATTCAACGACGTTACGCTGGCCGCTGCGATCGGCTTCACGACTAACACGTCGTTCATGCAGCGGCTGGCCCCGGTGCAAACTTTTGTTCTCGATGATTTTCTGGAGAGCGTTCGCGGCATCCAAAAGCTGATTGAGGATCAGCAATTCAAGGCGTTGACGACCGATATTCCGTTGTTTGGTCAGAGCCTGGATGACGCATTGGGTCTTACACAAAAGTTTAGCAATGTCGTCTTGGGGCTGCAGGGTAAAACTGGGACGCCGTTGAAGTTGGCTGCACAAGGAATTGTCGAGAATTTGCGGTCTGCGATTCGTGGCTTGCCAACCACTTTGCCGGTTGGCGCGACCGACGACTTGAACCGCCTGTTTGACGATTTGCGAGTTGCCGCTCAAACTGCAGGTGAGATTGATGTGGTAACACCCGTCAACCTAGCGAGCGTGATCATCGCCTCCATTGCACCCATGGCCGCCGCCATTGCAAAGGTGAACTTCGGCGGTGTCGATCTGATCCCACTGAACAACGTCTTAGCCTCGCTTAATACCGTGACGCCATCGTTGTTGCAGTTGTCCAGTACTTTCGCGTCGGGCCTTGGCGTAGGGACGACGACAGGCCAATTTGTCAGCGCGAATCTTGCCAGTTTTGAACAAGCACTTGTGGTGAAAACTGCCTGGACACAGTCGATCCAGCGCCCAATCGCACTCGGATCAATCAACCTGCCGAACGGATTGGGGCCTCTCAAGTTCGGATCCGGCAGTAGCGTGACCATGAATGTCGGTGCCGATTTTCGTTTTGAGTTCGGCTTCAACATGGCTAAAGGCACTGCATTTTTACTGGATACGAGTAAGTTCAATGCAACGGCGTCGCTTGCCCCACCATCGCAAACTTATCCGGCGACGATTGGCGGCGTGACGGTGACACTCGGCAACCCGGCTGCACCGGTGGCGATGCAAATCGGAACCTCTGCTAACGCGGTTCCGGCGACGTTGGCAGTGACCGTCAATCCGACTTCGCATGTCAATGACACTGGCACGATTGCGTTTGCCGATGTGCCAGGGATGCTCAACTACACGTCTATCAACGGCAAATTGTCTTCGACGCTGCCTGTTTATTTAACTGGGGTCGCTCAGGGTAACGTCACAATCAATTGGGCATTCCCAGGGGCTGGTGCTGCGACACCGCCGACGGTCACCGCGCCGGCGGCGCTTGGCACAGCGCTGCAAAATCTGCCCTATAATTTCGCGATCTTGACTGATGGCATCAGCGAGTGGGACACGCGGCTCAAAGACCTCTTGCGGAAGGAGATTTTAGGAAAGTTTCCGTTGGTTAGTGATGACATCAACGTGGATAGCGGGTTCATCAGTAAGCTGGAAAATCAGTTCCTCACCGCAGTGCAGTCAGCGATCACGACAGCAGGCGGTGTGGACTCAAACAACTTTCGCACGTCTCTGTACGACAAGGTGAATGCCGCGCTTGCCTCTTTATTGGTTCCCAGCTCGTTGACTGTTTCACAAAACAATTCACCGGAGATTCGCTTTCGCATCCAGGGCACCGACACCTACCACAGCGGCTTGCGTCTCGATCTGCCGGGACTCGGATTCGAGACCTATGAACCGGGTGACGTTAAGGTCGATGTGAATTTTGACCTGCGCCTGGGTTTTGGGATCAGCAAAACAGAAGGGTTCTATTTCATCATCGATCGCTCTGCTGGGGCCAATGCGCCACAGTTCACGCTCAACGTCGGTGCCGTACTCTCCAAAGACAGCCAAATCGCCGCCCGTTTGTTCGGCTTGCCGGTTGTAGCTAAGACCAGCACGGACGCGGGTGGCTTGAGTTTGACGAAGGTGCCGGCTGCGGATTTAAAGGTGAGATTGAAAGACATTGATAATCACTTAACCGCTGACCAACTGGACCCGAGGACGTTTGCCAGCGAGTTTCAAGTCATGTTTGGTGCCGATGGTGCCAGTGTGCATGTTGATCTGCACCTAGTCGCCAATACGTTTGATGCGGTCAATGGCGATGTCGATCTGCCAGGCATTGTGACCGACTTGCGAGTGGATCAGAGCTTTCCCACATCGGCTCCTCTTGATGATCCAGGTTCGATTCCGTTGGTTAAGTTGGACAACATCGGACTGACTCTCGGTTCGACACTGAGCAAAATCGTCGAGCCTATCACCCGACAGATCGACCAGTACCTCGGACCGCTGAAGCCAGCGATTGTTGCGTTAGAAAGTGAAGTCCCCGTGCTTTCCCAGTTATCGAAGAAGGCGGGCAAGGGAAAGTTGACTTGGATCGACGCGATCGCCCGCTACTCGGATGACCCTGACGTTCAGGAAACGGTCGCTGCGATGCACAAAGTCGCTGATCTTGTTCGCACACTGACGTCGCTTTCCGCAAAGGCGCGAGCGCTAGCGCAATCAGCGACTGCGGGCATCGTCTTTGGCGATTATCACTTCGCGGCAACTTACGACCTGCGCGTACCGCGACCTGGTGGCGTCAATCCGGCTGATCCGGCGACAGGTACGTTTATCCCGCGACCGGAGTTCACGCCGACGTCTGACGGCACTATTTCGCCGTATGTCAAAAACCAGGACGCCAGCATCGGCACTTTTCTTGGCGACGAGTTGAAAGACGATGGCGTGCGGTTTCCGATCTTTGAAGATCCCAAAAATGTATTGCCGTTGTTGTTTGGCCAGGACGCCTCGATCGTCGTTTGGCACCTACCACAGTTCAAAGCGAAGTTCCGTTCGCCAGACATCTTCTTAGGTGTGATCCCGGTGGGACCTGTCCCCGTGACGCTCAACGCGGGGCTGGACTTCAGTATCGGCGTGAACGTCGGTTTGGGGTTCGACACGCGTGGGTTCCGTGCAGGCCACAAATTTGCTGATGGGTTCTTTTTTCAAGACGAAGGCCGCAGTGCCCCGGCCGTGCTCTCGTTCGGTGCTGGCGTGCATGTGTCAGCGAGTGTTGGGATTCCGTTTGTGGCGACAGTCGGCATTGAAGGTCGTTTGGGAGCAAACTTGGCTGGCTTCTGGCACAACCCTGATCACGACGACAAACTACACTTGGATGAGTTGCTTGACAATATCGCTCAGGGTCCCGAGTGCATTCTTGATCTGGACGGTCAGATCACGGCGCAGTTGTCGTTCTACATCTCCGCCGTCACCTACAGCCTCACGATTCCGATCGTGCCAGAAATCACATTATTCGATTTTACGGTCTTTGCTTGCTCGCCGTTGCCGCCGCCAGAGCCGGCTCACATTGCGAACCCCGTCGTTTTAGCGGAAATGAATTTCGAGAACGTCACGATCGCTGCGGGGACGTTGATCCTTCACACCGGCCCCTTCGCAGGTCTAAGAAATCCCGGTCAAAGTAAAGACACCGACGAACGAATGCAGGTGTTTCAATTCCAGCCCGGTGTGATCACCGTGACGGGGTTTGGGCAGAGCAAGGTCTATGGCACGGCGGCGAATCCGGTCAAATCGATTTATGCGGATGGCGGAGCGGGTAAGAATGTGCTGCTTGTTGATGCCTCCGTGACGCTGCCAGTAACGCTGGTTGGCGGTGCTGGCAATGATCAACTGCGCGGTGGCTCTGGCAAGAATCGCCTCGTCGGCCGCGGTGGAGATGACGTGCTTGTCGGTGGCATCGATAACGATGTGATCGATGCCGGCACTGGTAACGCAAAACTTTATGGTGGGCCCGGCAATGATCTGTTATCTGCGGTCGGTGGTGCGAACTATCTTGATGGCGATGACGGTGTTGATACTCTGCAAGGCGGCACCGGTGCCGATACGATCGACGGCGGAAAAGGCAACGACAAGATTTTAGGCGGCGGTGGCGCGGATGTCCTACTCGGCGGCGATGACAACGACACGATTACCGGCCAAGGTGCGCAAGGCGTGTATGTCGAAGGCGGACGCGGCAACAATACCATTTACGGCAGTGGTGGCCCGGACGTCATTTATGCGGTATTTCCCAACGCACCTGCTGTCGCGGCTGGTACCAATATCGTCTTCGCAGGTGCTGGCAACGACAAAGTATATGGCGGTACTGACGGCACCAACGAAATTCATGGCGGTCCCGATGATGATTTGCTCTATGGCGGTTTGCTCGCGGACTTGATCCATGCCGATTCTGGCACCGATATCGCCTTTGGCGGTGAAGGTGACGACACGATCTATGCCGACTCAGGCACCAACAAGATTTATGGTGGTCTCGGGAATGATACGATCTATGGTAGCAGCGGCGTGGCACGGCCAGTCAATTGGCCGTCTGCAACGCCGCCGGGTTTTGACGTCACGTATGCAGGAAGCGGCACGGATGAGTTGTATGGCGAGTCAGGTGTAGACACGATTTATGGCGGCGTTGGCAATGCCACCATCGACGGCGGTGCAATGGCCGACTTCATCTATGGTGGGAACGGAATTCAAACGCTGCTGGGCAACACCGGCGACGACTTTATTCGTAGCGGTGATGGTACACAGGCAATCGCTGGAGATGCTGGCGATGACCTTTTGGAACAAGTCGTCGGAGCGAACCAAACATTGACCGATACGACGCTGATGGGTCGTGGTACACACACCTTCTCCACGATCGAGCGAGTGCGACTCGTTGATTCATCCGTTGGCGGCGGTTTTGCGTTTGATGTCAGCGGATACACCGGCATTGCCACGCTGGTCGGTGCCGCGTCTGGCACCGACGCCGTGAAAGTCGTTGTCGATGCCGATGTTACGCTTGCCAATGGCAATCTTAAGACATCGATCGGTGGCAGCTTCCTGTTGCAAAACATCACCAAGGCGTTGGTGACTGGCATTCGGTTGGACAATACATTTGACGTGTCACTGTGGACCGGGACTGCGACGATCACGGGTGGCTTAGGACTTGATCGTGTCCTCAGTGTCAACGATACAAACTTTGTCCTCAGCGATACGAGCTTGACAAAAACCAGCGGCGGCAACTTCACGCTCAGCGGCATTCGTCGTGTGACTCTCGCCGGCGGATTGCTTGCCAATTCGATCAATGCAGCGGCCTTTACAGGCATTGCTTGGCTGTACGGTGCCGGTGGCAATGACACGCTCACAGGCGGTTCAGGTAACGACTATCTCGATGGCGGCCCCGGTGTGGACACGCTGACCGGCAACAGCGGTGACGACGTGATCGTGGCAACCGCCAGCATTAAAGCTACCATTTCGGCTGGCGCTGGCGACGATACTGTTTATGGCAGCGAGGGTGACGACACGGTTGATGGTAGCACGGGCCGTGACCGCATCTATGCTCGCGCGGGCATCGACAAGGTCACAGGCGGCACCGGCGACGATATTATCGACGGCGGCAGCGGCAACGATACTCTTTCCGGCGATGCAGGGGCCGATTTGATTATCGGCGGTGCCGGTGGCGATACGATTTATGCGTTCAATTTGGCCGGTGTCGGTGATGACTCGGCTGTCAATTTTCTGTACGGCGACTTCGGCACTCTCGGCGTTGAACCGGGAGCGGGCAACGATACGCTCAACGGTGGGTTGGGCATCGACCAAATGTTTGGCGAAGGTGGAACAAACACATTTACCGGAGGCGGTGCAGGATCGCTAAAAAACAACACGCCGGCGACAGGTTTGCGACCCAACACGCTGCCGGCCGAACCGCCAATTCCACAACCTGCGAACTGGCCGCCATTGTTACCGGGTCAAACGGTGACGTTGCCCAATAACGCCGACGAAGGACCAGCCACCGGCGGTCGCGGCCGCTGGAGCGAATATTCGGGTTCTGCAACCGGCGGTGGTATCAGTAATTCGCCTGCCGCAGCCACCGATCCCGTCGTGGCAGTAGGTCCTGCCGGACGCTTCGTCGCTTGGATCGACTCACGCAGCGGGGCACCGCAAGTTTTCGCCGCGCTAAGCAACAATGTCGGCTGGCAAGAGCTGGCTGGTTCAGCGCATGGTGGCGGCGTCAGTGGTCCACTGGTACCAACGGGTGGCGCGGCAAGTAAACCTGCGATCACGCTCGACTCCGGCGGCTTGCCGATCATCACTTGGACGCAGGCTGTCGGCACAGCAACCGATGTGTTTGTTGCGCACTACGACTCGACTGCGAACAGTGGCAATGGTGGCTGGGTGTCGCTTGGACCATCACTCAGCGCAGGCGGCATTAGCGGCACCGGCAAGGCTGCTTCGCCGCAAGTCACGACCACGACAGTCGGCCCAGTCGTTGCTTGGCTCGATTCAACCGGTGGAGTCACTAACGTCTTCGCTCGTCGATTGGAAAATAACGTTTGGATACCGTTCGGTGCCAATAGTGCCAGTGGCTCCGGCGTATCGGCATCGGCTTCCAGCGTGAGCGATTTAGCCATTGCCAGCGATGGAACAAAGGTCGCGGTTGGTTGGACTCAAAATATCGGTGCTCGCACTCAAATCTATGCAAAACAATTTTTGGGATCTGCGTTCAGCGCTCTCGGTGGCTCAACGAGTGGCAATGGCTTAAGCGGTACGACTGGCAGCGCTACGTCCGTCTCCTTCGTCTACTTCAGTGGCTCGTTGCGAGCGGCATGGAGCGATAATACGAGTGGTCATAAGGAAATTTACGCCGCTAGTTTTGACGGTGCCCAGTGGATTGACGCCGGTGACAACTCACGAACTGGCGGCGGTGTTTCAGCAACCGCTGGTAATGCGACCGCGCCGCAGCTTGCCGCAGGTGGAACGCATTTAGAACTTGTTTGGCTGGACGACCGAGTTGCTGCACACAACGGCAATTCGACAGCGATCTACAACAAAGTTTGGAACAACACCACCTTTGTTGAAGAACTTTCCGGCGACGCCAGTGGGCGCGGCATTGGCAGCGAGATCGTGGGCCCCGGCTCGCAGTCGATCGCGGTCGATTCGGCAGGTCATCCATTTGTCGTCTGGTCCGATTCTGTCTCGGGCAAGTCCGAAGTTTACCTTCGTGGTAATACCTTCGATGTGGGCACGGTCCACTATGTGAACGACACAGACATCGATCGCGCCGCCGTGGTTGCTAACTCGGTTGTGGCTGCGTCCGGTAATGATCTCTTTGATGGACTGACTCGCACTACACCCAAACGCTCGATTCGTGGCGTGTTGGAGGACGCGGTGCGACCGCTCAACCCAGGCGACGTGATTTTTATCGACGCAGGATCTTACGATGGTGCTTTGCTCGCGGGCGCGGCTGCAAATGGGATTCTTGTCCTGGGATCAGCGGGCGAACCTGCGACGATCAACTCGAAACTGTTGGTCAATGGCGGCAGTAATGTTACACTCACTCGACTGACGCTCAACGGCGGCGTTCGTATTGGCCAAACGACAAACACCACGATTGTCAGCAACTATATTCGTGGCGCCGGTGTGACAATTGTTGGTGGTTCGACCGCGCTCGTCACTCGCAACACCATCGCACCAACGGGCACCGGCGTGTCGCTCGGGGGAAATGCTGCGGCTCCGGTTGTACGAGCGAACTTGATTCGCGGCGGTGCATCGGGCATCGCAATCGTCGATCGAGATCCTGCAGCCACAGCCGCAAGTGGAGTCGTGATTCGTGGCAATCGCATCGTCGGTGCCGCTCAAGGACTTTCATTGCAAGCCGCTGCGACCGGGCGGGTCAGCAACAACCGGATTATCGCTGCATCCATCGGTATTAATTCGATCGCTAATTTTGCCGGCCTGATCACCGGCAATGAAATCACGAAGTCAGCCACCGGGATCTATTACGGTGTGCCGACACTGCTTGATAACAACCGCATCCATGACGGCACGATCGGGATCACAACTATCGTCAATTCGACCAGTGGCGGTCTTGGATTTTTTGGCTCGACGCGTCCCAACCAAATTGATCGCAACACCACCGGTGTCAATCTGCTGGCGGCGACGATGCAAAATCAATGGGTCCTCGCTAACATTATCGGCGTCAGCGGCAACGGCTCAATGACGCCCATCGATGTTGACCATACCAACACAATTGCGTTGAACATGACAGGCGTCGACATCGTCGGCCCTGTCACCTTCAACCGCATCAGCCGAAATGCAACCGGTGTGATCGCTCGTTCTGGTCAACTGATTACGCACAATGTGTTTGATGACAACGCAATTGGCGTTGCCATCTCTGCCCTGTCCGACGTGCGCGTGGTCAGCAACACCTTCGTTACCGCTGCAGGTGACAATGTTCGCATTACTGGCGGCTCTCGCGAAATCGAGCTTCGCGGCAATATTTTGTGGACCTCGGCGGGGTACGACATCTACGTCGACAACGCCAGCACCGTTGGTTTTGCCAGCGACTACAACTCGTTGATTGCCGATGGCACTGGCAAGCTCGTCTACTGGACCCGCGACTTCAATGACATTCTTGATTGGCAAGAAGATGTTCATGCTTTCGACTTGCATTCGATCGGTACAACCGTCGTTGATCCCCTCGCAGCCCGGCCGAGTTTCATCAGCCGCTCGCTCGGTGATTTCCGCATTTTTGATTTGATCGCTCGGCAACGTCGCACGAGTCCTACCATCGACGCCGCCGACCCGCGCACCGATCAAGGACAGCCGCCGACCGCTGTGAATCTACTCACCAACCCAAGTTTCGAAGCGGGACTCAGCGGTTGGACGGCGACACCCAGTGGGATCACGAAAAGTGCAACGCCAGCACCCTTTGACGGCGGGAATTACTTTGCTGCCGACTCCAATGCGACCACAACGCTGACACAGACCGTGGACCTCGTCGCAGCCGGATATCTTCCCGCCGCAATTGATTCCTTCGCCTACCGCACAACGTTTGGAGCACGGGCTCGTTCCGCCGCCGAGATTCCGGTCGATCGGGGTACGTTGACCGTGACATTCCTGAACGCCTCGAATGCGACGATTGGCATCGCCAACGTGATCTCGGCGAACAACACACCCGGTCGTTGGGAATTGATTGGTGACAGTGTCATGTTGCCCGTTGGCGCACGAAAAATCGTGTTCCGCTACGAAGCCGTTCGGCAAAGTGGCAGCACGAACGATGTATACCTTGATAATGCGTTTGTTGGCCTGACGCCAAGAGCCTACGGTGTTGATATCGGTGCGCGCGGTAATACGACGGCTGAGATCGATATGGCTGCTCACTTGCGGCTGACGTCGCCCGATCTCTACCAAGACTGGGAACGCAACAAGTCGATCAAAATTCGCTGGGACAGTTTTGGCAACACGGCTGACTCACCGGTTTCAATCGACTTATTGCAAGACACGGCAACCGGCCCCGTTTTTGTTACCAACATCACCACGTCAACGCCTGACAATGGATCTTTCACTTGGATCGCAGGCAACAGTGGCGTTGACTTTGGTACCAAAGGATTGCGAATCCAAATTTCACTGGCCACCAATCTTACGGTGTTTGATCGCAGCTCCGAAACGTTTGCCGTACCAGAAAACACAAACACGTTTTTCGTCAACGATAAAGTCACAACCGGTGACCAGTACACGACGGCAATCGGCAGCAATCGCAATACGGGCAAAGTCGCTGCGGCACCGAAGCCTTATCCGAATAACATCCTGCGGATCTACTCGCTTGGGCCCAATCAAACCCTATCGATTGACACCGGCGACTATCCGCTGCTCAACCCGTTGTTGATTTCCAACACGAGTGGCATTGGTGACGACGAAGGCTTTGCTATCAAAGGCAGTACGGCGAAAACAACGTCGCTACATCATGCCAATTCGTTAACCGTTGCGCCGATCATCGAACTCAACGGTGCCGACTTTATGACGCTGAAGAATCTGACTCTCAGCGGTGGCACATTTGGACTCTTCGTGCATAACCTCAGTACAAATTTGGCCGCCAGCTATCTGAGTGCAGTCGCCAATTCTCAAGGTGGTTTCAGAATCGATACCGGTTCTTCGGTACTCGGCTTGGATCACTTGCGCGCCGATCAAAACCTTGGCACTGGCATCTATATTAATGCTTTAGTGGGAAGTTTGTCGAACAGTGTTGTTTCCAATAACCTTGGTTATGGCTTGCAGTTGCTCGATACGGGCGCGACAGCGATCGAAGCCAATCAGGTGTTTAACAATACCGGCAACTATACTTATGGTGTCTATCTGTCGAACTCTATTGTTGGCATTCCGCTTGTCTTCGGCAATGCGAGCATTGCACTGGGGCGCGGCAATCTCGTTCATGACAATTCACCACATGGAGTTTATGCTACGGGTAATGTCAGCGTGGCAGGCAACACGGTTTATAGTCACACGACTGCCAACAGTATCGGTATCACTGTTATTAATACTGCGACGGCAATCCGCAATGTTGCGTTTGACAATGCGATCGGCTTGTACAGCAACGGTGGTGAATTGCGTGAAAACCGCAGCTATCACAATACGGACGCGGGCATCGCTGCTGACGCCGCCACCAGTATCACCAATAACGTGGTCTATTCAAATCCGTTCGGAGTGCGCGGCAACTTTGCCTTTAATGGAACGCTCACCGGCAATATTATCTATGCCAATTCGAACGTGGGATTCGTCGTTACCACCGCCAGCTACTACGGCGGCGCAACCACGCTTGTCAACAACACGTTTGTGCAGCCGTTTGGTGACGCCATTCGAGCGATATCGAGTTCCAAGAACCTGCGACTGCGAAACAACGTGATCTCAGTCTCAGCGGGCTTTGGATTAAACATTGCGCCTGACTCGCAAACTGGTTTCCAGAGTGATTACAACGATTTTGATCTCTCGGGCAACGGCCAAGTTGCGTTGTGGCAAAACGTCGGACGGCCATCCCTCGCCGCTTGGAGGATTACTGCGTTTACGGATGCCAACAGCTTGAGCGTGAGTCCGCAGTTTGTTGATGAGGATGGTGCTGATAATCTGCTGGGATACGCTTCACCAACCGCCGACGGTCGCGATGATGATTTTCACCTGCAAAGTGCTTATGGCAGCTTCCATGGAATCGCGTTTGCACCGATCACCAGCGGCATTGGCACGGGTGCACCGACCATGCTCGTTTCACCCGGCAATCCGGTGCTCGACGAAGGAACTTCGGCGTTGATCGATCGCGGCGATGCAACCGATTCATTTGCCGCAGAGCCGAAGCCTAACGGGGGCTATATCAACATCGGTGCCTATAGTGGAACCAATCAAGCATCGATCAGCCCCGCTCGATATGTGACCGTGATCTCTCCCGACGGTGGTGAAGTTTGGCCACAAGGTCAAACATTCGCTGTTCGTTGGCGATCCAAGTACGACAACGTGGCCAACGGAACCTTCAAAATTGAACTCGTGCAGGGTCAAAATCTTACTCCGATTTTGACAATCGCCAGTGCCGCATCCGCCGCAGGTACGTTCAATTGGACCATTCCAGCAGCACTACCAGTCGGCAACGATTATCGCGTCCGTGTGACACGAAACGATTTCCCCACGATCTTCGACGAGAGCGATTCGTCCTTGCAAATTACGGTGCCGATTAGTGTTTATTACGTCAACGATGGCGCAGTGCAGGCTGGCGATACGACGACTGCTGTGGGCGATGATATCGCCAATAACGGTTTGACGATCGATCACCCCAAAGCTTCAATCAGCGGCGTGCTCAATAGCTACGTTGTCAAACCAGGCGATACGATTTACGTCGATGCAGGGATCTACAATTTATCGACGACGTTGGTCTTAACCGCTGCCACCAAAGGCATCAAGATCGTCGGTTATAGCAACCCTTCGTTTCCCGACCGTTCGACGATCATCGATCGCGGCAACGCAGGTCAAAATGTCATCGAATTGCAGAACGCTGACGACATCTTGCTGGATCATTTGACCATTCGTGGTGGTTACGATGGCGTCTCGACCAGCACGACCGCTGACAGCGATCATGTCACGATCAGCAACAGCCTGTTTACCGCCAACGTTCGCTATGGTGTCCTGTTGGATTCGTCCAACGACCAGGCCAGCATCCTGGGGAACACGTTTAACAGCATTACCACCTACTACTCGCTCGGTCTGTATGGCACTGATGCCGTCGTCAGTACAAACAACTTTACGGGAGGTTTCTATGACTCAGGCACCGTTCGTGGAGCACGATCAGTCATCAAGAACAATACCTTCATCGCCGTTCGCAGCGGCATCGGCGTCAGTAACTATTCCAGCGTTCCTGCCGATCGCATCGTGGTGCAGGACAATGTGTACTCCTACGTGAAAGAGACTGCGATCGGCGTCGGTGGCAACACCCTGGTGACTGGCAATCAAATTGCCTACGCGGGCACTGGCATCTATGGCAATGGTGAATTCCGTAACAACATCGTGCAAGATGGCATCACCGGCATCAGTGCCAGTTACAGCGCCATCGTCGAAGACAATCGAGTGCTGCACAACTCTGGAGTCGGCTTGTATCTCTCTTCGAACGCCAGCAACCGCAACAATCGCATCTATGATAATTCCATTGGCATCCAAACCGACCTGGGTTATTCCGGCGTGGTTAATGGTAACATTATTTACAACAACACCACGTATGGCGTGTTGGTCAGCGGCACCGGCTACTACGGTGGCACTCCAACGATTGCCAATAATACGATTGTCCAAACAGTTGGCGACGCTGTTCACGTCAGCGATAGCCGCGCCCAAAACATTTTCGTCAAGAATAACATCTTGCAAGTTGCCAGCGGCTATGCAATTGCGGTGGATTCCACCAGCGGTCGCGGTTTCCGTAGCGACTACAACGACATCTTTACTACAGGCACAGGTAAGATCGGATTATGGGAAGACCTGCCCTTTAACGACCGTGCCGACTGGTTTTACGAAGTCGGATTGGATGAGCACACGACCTTTGCCGATCCGCAATTCGTTGGACTCGCGGGAGCCGACGGCAGCCTGGGCTATGATCGCATGGGCGGTTTGCGGTCCAAGTTTTACAACACGAACGATCTGACCGGTCCTGTCGCGCTTACACGCATCGATCCCACACTTAATTTTGATTGGTACAATTCTGTCAATGGCGGATCACCTGGTGCTGGAGTCAACGGCGATAACTTCAGCGTACGCTGGAGCGGCTATTTGTATGTTCCCGCAGGCGGATCCTACACGTTCTACACCCAAGCCGACGATGGCATTCGATTGTACTTGGACGGTAATTCGACTCCGGTAATCGATCAGTGGACGAATGCCAATTTCGCCGAACAAAGTTTTACAACGAGCTTCGCAACCGCTGGATATCATCAGATTCAAGTCGACCTGCATGAATTAACCGGTGACGCACGGATTCGGTTGAGTTGGAGCAGCGCGGCGATCTCGAAGCAAATTATCTCCAGCGATTATCTTGGCGCAACTAACCTTTTTTCTCCGCGCGACCACGGTGCTGACGATAATTTTTCGGTCTTGGTAACGTCGCCAACGCTCGATGGTGGCGACCCTAATGATTTGTACTTCCGTGAGCCGAATCCGAATGGTGGGCGGATCAATATCGGCGCTGTTGGCAACACGCCACAGGCTCAGACAAGTCCGTCGCAACTGCTGCAACTGCTCTCACCCAACGGCTTGGAAAAATTTGAGCAGGGCCAGACCGTGCCGATTAGCTTCCGCAGCAACGGCTTGAAGACGACACAACCGGTGATGTTGCTCAACGCGGGCAATGCGTCTGTGAACGCCTGGCAAACCGCAATTCCCTATTTGACCGTAGGCAATTCATCCCAAAACGCGACTCTGGTTTCGCTTGTCGGCGTTGCCGGTCCGGCACCACAAGACGTGTATCAGACTTATTTCTACGGCAGCGGTGCCGCAGGTGCAGCGCTCTCGTTTTCATTGCCAGTCAACGATGGCAAGTATTCCGTGCGACTACATTTTGTTGAGTTCGATTACAGTGCTGCGAATCAGCGTAAGTTCGACATTAAGCTAGGTGACGCGACCGTCGCAACGGACTACGACATCTTTGCCGCCGCCGGGGCGCGTTACAAAGCCCAAACGGAAACCTTCATAAACATCGTCGTCAGCAACGGCAAAGGTTTGTCAATCGACTTGATCAACAAACTTGGTGGCGGTGCTGTGCTATCTGCCATCGAGGTCTTTTCAGCTACGCCGCAAGGTACCGCGAATTCGATTGTGGCCCTCGACTATTCCAGCAACGGTGTCGATTGGATCGCGATTCCTGGCGCGACCGCAGTGCGTCTTGATCGTTGGGGAAATGGTAAATTCAACTGGACGATTCCCGCTGATTTTGCCATCGGTAACAACTACAAAATCAGAGCACGAAGTACGGGCTCGACAGGTGAAATCAAGGATTCATCGGATACTCCGTTCTTGGTCACCAATGCGGGTCACGATTTTTATCTCAATGACAAGTCAAAGGCTGGTGATGTGTTCACCACCGCAATTGGTAAAAATGCCAATAGTGGCAAGTCGCCCGATCAGCCGATCGCATCGTTGCAGGCACTGCTCGCCGCCTATTCATTCGGTCCTGGGGATGTCGTTCATGTCGATTCGGGTAACTACCGATTGATTCGGACGGCAGTCCTCACATCGCGACATTCGAAGGTGAAAATCGAAGGTCCCACTCCGGCTGCAAATGCTGCTCCGCTGGCCACGTTCGACCGCGCGAACCCTGCGTTTAACGTCATCGAGCTTCAAAACGCAGACGATGTCACCGTCGATCATTTGGCCATTCGCGGTGGCTACGATGGCATTTCCACCAGCACTACGACGGATAGCGATCATTTCACAATCAGTAACAGCCTGCTAACCGCCAACGTTCGCTACGGTGTCCTGCTGGATTCATCCAACGACCAGGCCAGCGTTTTTGGCAATACGTTCAACAGCGCGACCACCTATTACTCAATAGGTCTGTATGGCACGGATGCAGTCGTTACAACCAATAACTTCACAGGCGGATTTTACGACTCAGGCTCTGTTCGCGGCGCTCGATCTGTGATCAAGAACAACACCTTTACCGCCGTTCGTAACGGCATCGGTGTCAATAATTATTCGACCATTCCAGCCGATCGCATCGTCGTCCAAGACAATGTTTATTCGAACGTGAGGGAAACCGCGATCGGTGTGGGCGGCAACACACTCGTGACTGGCAATCAAATCACCGGTGCTGGTACTGGACTATTTGGAAATGGTGAATTTCGCAATAACGTCGTGCAGAATGGAATCACGGGGATCAATGCCAGCTACAGCGCTGTCGTCGAAGACAACCGTGTGTTACATAACTCCGGCGTCGGTTTGTATCTCTCATCGAACGCCAGCACTCGTAACAACCGCATCTACGACAATGCCATCGGCATTCAAACCGATTTGGGATATTCGGGCGTGGTCAGTAGCAACATCATCTACAACAACAGCTTATACGGTGTGCTGGTCAGTGGCACTGGCTACTACGGTGGCACTCCGACGATCGCCAATAACACGATTGTTCAGAACGTCGGTGACGCGGTTCATATCAGCGACGATCGCGCGCAAAACGTGTTGGTCAAGAATAACATTTTGCAAGTTAACAGCGGTTACGCGATCGCCGTGGACAACAATAGTGGTCGCGGTTTCCGCAGCGATTACAACGATATCTTCACCACCGGCACCGGCAAAATTGGTCTCTGGGAGAACCATGACTTTACTGACCGAGGCGACTGGTTTTACGAAGTCGGACTTGACCAACACAGCTCGTTTGCCGACCCGCAATTCGTCGGTCTCGCCGGAGCCGATGGACTCTTAGGATATAATCGCGGCGGTGGCTTGAGCGCTAAGTTTTATAATACGAACGACCTCACGGGCCCAGTTGCGCTGACACGCATCGATCCGAGCATCAACTTCGATTGGTACTCCTCCAACAACGGTGGCTCACCGGGCCCAGGCGTCAACGGCGATAACTTCAGCGTTCGTTGGAGTGGTTATTTATATGTTCCGGCTGCAGGAACTTATACGTTTTACACTCAAGCCGACGATGGCGTCCGGCTGTACTTAAACGGCAGGTCCATACCGGTCATCGACCAGTGGGCTTATACGGGATTTGCTGAAAACAGTTATACGACTAGCTTTGCGGCTGCGGGTTATCATGCGATCAAAGCCGAATTGCATGAGACAACGGGCGACGCACGGATCAGGTTAAGCTGGAGCAGTGCAGGAATTGCAAAACAGATCATCCCCAAGGACGTGCTGGGCGTGACAAGCAGTTTCCCACAAGGTGACCACGGAGCAGACGATAACTTTGCCATCTTAGCCTCTTCACCAACGATCGACGCCGGTGATCCTAGCGATCTGTACTTCCGCGAGTCGAGCCCCAATGGAGGACGCATCAACGTTGGTGCATATGGTAACTCAACATTGGCCCAAACTAGTCCGTCGCAACAGTTGCAGGTGCTGTCGCCAAATGGTCTCGAAAAACTGGAGCAAGGTCAAACGATACCGATCAGCTTCCGCAGCAGTGGCCTCAAGACAACGCAAACGATAGCGATGCTGAACGCAGGTAGTGCGTCAGTTGAGAACTGGCAATCGGCCACACCTTTTTTGACAGTAGGCAATTCCTATCAAAACTCGAATGTTGTGTCGCTGGCCGGCGTGGTTGATCCTGCTCCACAAGCTGTTTATCAAACGTATTTCTATGGCAGCAATGCCGCGAGTGCTGCGCTGTCATTGGCATTGCCACTAGCAAATGGCAAGTATTCCGTGCGGCTACATTTTGTGGAGTACGACTACAGCGCGGCCAACGGGCGTAAATTCGACATCAAGTTAAACGGCACGACGGTCAAGACTGACTACGACGTCTTTGCCGCTGCCGGTGCGCGTTACCAAGCCAAAACCGAAAGTTTCAGCAACGTTGTCGTCAGTAACGGCAAAGGGCTGGTGGTTGATTTGATCAACAAATTTGGCGGTGCCATAATCTCGGCAATCGAGGTCTTTACGGCGACGCCACAAGGTTTGCCAAATCCCAAAGTCAATCTGGATGTGACCGCTGACAACGGTGCTACTTGGACCACGATCGCGACTAACTTGTCTCTCGACATTCGCGGCCAAGGGCTCTTCAATTGGACTGTGCCTGCAGGTTTTCCCGGCAGCAATAATTATCGATTGCGTGCCAGTAGCGTCAGTGTTCCCGCGATCACCGATCAAGGCGATGGCAAGTTCTCGGTCGCTGGATCGGGATTGAATTATTATCTCAGTCCGACCGGCGACAATCGCAACAATGGCAAGTCGCCCGCCAGACCAATGCGGTCGCTGAGTGGATTGATCAACGCCTATGACCTCGATCCTGCTGACGTTGTAAATTTGCTGGACGGTACTTATCGCACCTATCGCGACATAATTATTACCAGCCAAGACAGCGGTGTCACCATTCGTGGTAATGCAAACAGTCCCAGCATCCTGAATCGCGGTAACACCAGACCAGGAACCCAAGTTTTCGGTCTACAGAACGCTGACTTCATTACACTCGATCAACTACGATTGACCGGAGCCGAAATTGGCCTGTTCGCAGCAGATAACTCCGATGCAGACGACCTGACGATCACCAACAGCCAACTCTATGGCAACAGCTACGCTGGAGCTTGGATTGGCGCTGCTAATGATCGCTGGAATTTTACGAGCAACAAGATTTATGGTTTGCCCGGCGGTGTGACAACGGATGACCAGTCTTATGGCATTTTCTACAATAGCAGCAATTCGACGGTTGGCCATCGGATTGTCAATAATGAGATTTACGATCATGGCAATACAGGCATTTTTCGCGTCAGCTCGCAAACACTTATCAGTAACAACGATATCCACGGCAATCGCGATGGAATCTATGCTGGTTTCTCCAACGCCGCAGGCACACCGCCGTTAGTGATCGACAGCAATAAAATTCATGACAACTCTGAGTATGGGCTGTATGTCGATAGTGGGAACAGTTCCACGGTTGGCGCTCTGGTCACCAACAACCAAGTCTATGGACAAAACGGTGACAATGACGTCGGTCTTTATGTTTACAATGGCACACAGGCGACGGGCAATAACGTTTACGGAAACTATAACGGGATCGTGACGACTTCGTACAATTCGCTGCTGCCGTCCAAAGTTTCTGCCAACAGGCTATTTAATAATCGCAACGTCGCCATCGTTGCCGACGGTCTCTCGCAAGTCGTTGGTAACTACGTCTTTTCCAATTCGATTGGCGTCCAAGCGATCAACAGTTTTTATGGCACGGTCGCGGACAATTTGGTTTATGCCAATACCAATCGCGGGTTGCTGATTCAGAACTATAACAACAACAACTTGGCACAGTTCCTCAATAACACGATCTATCAAACCGTCGGCGATGGGATCCGCTTGGACAGCAGCGCTCGCAACAATCTCATTCTCAATAACATCGTTTCGGTGCTGGCAGGCTATGCGTTGTATGTTGACAACAACAGCCAAACTGGATTTGTCAGCGATTACAACCTTTTTCAACAAGGTGCCGATCCGAACGCCTACGTAGGGTTCTGGAACGGTGTCCCGCGCGACTTGATTGCCGATTGGAAGACTGCGTCTGGTAAAGATACGAACAGTCTTGAAGGCAATCCAGGCTTTGTCGACATCGACGGTGCTGACAATGTGTTTGGATACGTTTCTACGCCGAACGGTAACATCGACGGCGGTCTGGATGATAATTTCTATCGCGGCAAAAATTCGCCAGCGACCGACCGCGGTCAAACCTGGGACGCCGCCATCACTGACATCGAAGGCTTTGGGCGTTTCGATGATCCTACGACCACGAACGCAGGCGGTTCGCGTTATACGATCGCGAATGCGGCCCCACTCGCGCTTGGCGCTGGCACAGCACAGAATTGGAACTCCGATGACAACTACTGGTCATGGACATTGCCGTTTGCCTTTCCGTTCTATGGGACGACTTACACCTCGGCTTACGTTTCCTCAAATGGCTTCATTCAGTTCGGCAGCAACTCGCTTGCTTACGACGGTGCCAACAGTACCCTCGCGTTGGCTGCTAATGCAAGAATCGCTCCGCTCTGGGATGATCTGACCACAACGGGCGCAGGCGATAACATCTACCTCGATTCCAGCATTGCTGGTCAAGCAACGGTCCGCTGGAATGCGACCAACAAAGCGACCAACACCAAAGTAAGTTTCTCGGCGACTTTGTTCTCCGATGGTCGTATTCAATTCCAGTACGGTGCACTGAATACGGATCTGACGCCAACCGTAGGCATTTCACGTGGCAATGGACGGCAGATCGAATTGGTTAGCGGCTATGATGGCGCGACGTCACTGACCAATCCCACGCCGAAATTGATCAGCACGATTCCAGGTCTTACCGATATCGGCGCTTATGAATTCCGTGGCCGCAGCAACGATGCGGTGCCACCGAAAATCATCTCGTCAACACCCGCACCGATTCAATCTAACGGCGTGATTGCGACGCCGGTCAGCGAATTGCAACTCACGTTCAGCGAAGAGATCAATCCGATCGATGCTCGTTCGCCTGCCGCGTATGAACTTCGCGGGGCAGGTGTCAATGACTTATTCGGTGATGCCGACGACATCGTTTATGTACTGCACCCAAGTTACACGCCCGGTCAAAATGCCGTAGTGCTCGCTGCGGCGATCACGACGGGGCCGTTGCCCGGCGGGACGCTGCCGGTCGGCCTGTA
Organism: Planctomycetaceae bacterium; assembly: GCA_043775635.1. Classification (GTDB taxonomy): domain Bacteria; phylum Planctomycetota; class Planctomycetia; order Pirellulales; family Pirellulaceae; genus UBA6163. The sequence goes on from JAYVSE010000362.1 coordinate 22,752, forward strand.
CCGCATCACCGTCTTCGCAGGAGTGGATTCAGCGATTCACGATTTGGCGGGCAACCGGCTTGATGGTCTGGCCAATGGTCAACAGGGCAGCAACTTTGTTCGCAACTTCAAAGTCACGGCAAACGTTGCACCGACACTGCTCGGTTCCAATTCGCTGACCACGATCCAAGAAGAACAACCTGATGCCTCTAACCCCGGCACTTTGATCACGCAAATTCTGAACGGGCAGATTACTGATCTCGATGGGCCATTGCGCGGCCTCGCGATTAGCAAGGCGACATCGCCTTTTGGCACGTGGCAATACGCGCTCAATGGCACGAACTTCTTGCCGATTGCTCCTAAACTGGCCGGGGGAAAATTGCTGCTGCTCGCTGCAGACAACAATACGCGGGTTCGCTTTCAACCGAATGTTGACTTCGCTGGTACTGCGAACGACTTGGTCTTCAATGCGTGGGACCAAGCGGACGAGCTGCTTGAAGGCACCAACGTGTTGCCATCACTGTTGGCCGCTCGCTCGATCAGCTCGGCGACGGCGACCGCTTCCATCACCGTGACGAACGTCAATGATAAACCGGTCATTGGTGCCTTTGATACTGCGGTCACCTATACGGCGAACAGCAGTCCAGTCGTGCTTGATACTGACGCGACAGTCAGCGATCTCGATTCAGCGAATTTTGATACGGGTACAATGACCATCTCAATCTCGCTGAGTGCTCAATTGACGGATGTTTTGTCGATCCAAACCGTCGGCGCTGGCTCCACGCGAGTGACGCTCAGTGGGAACACGGTGCTGGTCGGTAATGTCGCGATCGGCACATTCAGTGGTGGCACGAATAAAGTGGACTTGGTGGTAACGTTCAACGCGGCCGCGACGGCAGCCCGCAGCCAAGCACTGCTGCGCGCGATCGCATTCAGCAACACCTCGGGAACCCCTTCCACATTATCTCGCACCATTAAAGCGACCTTAACCGACGGTGACGGCGGCACAAGTGATCCCATGAGCAAGACCGTAAACGTCCTCAGCGCATAGTGCAATCGGTCCGAGGTACGTTGACGATGCCCCACTACAAAGCGAGTCCGGCGTTTGTCACAGCACCACCTCAGACGCTTGCGGGACGACAGGTACTATCGCGTTGGGTGCGTCGGCGATTGGCAGTTTTATCATTGGCAGTTGCTGTGGAACCGTCAAACTTGCGATGCCAATTCGCGAGTCTGCCATGCCATAGTAAACATCGAACCGATCCGGCTGGTCGATGTCGGTGCGGCAATCAATGCCGGTCGGGAACACCACGTTTTCGACGACGCCGTCGCGTTCATGCGGAAGACTAGGCGTCAACAAGGGCTCAGCCGAGCGGTAAAGAATCGTTCGCGGACGGTCCTTCGACAGAATCATGACACCGGCGGAATAGCATAGATGTTTCACTGATCCGCCTACTGCATCCGTTGCTTGCACGCCGTGATATAAAATCATCCACCCGTGGCGCGTCATCACGGGTTGAGTGCCGCCACCGATTTTAAGCGATTCCCAAGGCTCGACAGGTGAAGCCAAGCGGTGATGGGAGTTGAACAAACCTAGATGCTTCGGTTCCATGCCTTCAGGTCCCATCGGGCAATACGAAATCCAAACGCTCTCGCGTTCTACATCGACCATACGGGAACGCTCATCGCATTTGGTTTCCTCCGGTCGCGAGCCTACGAATAGCGGACGATGGATCATCGCAAGTTGCATCTTCCCTCGGTGGTTCGGTATGGCAACAGGAAATAGACTTGCGTCCTTGTTGTCGACATGAACGAAGTCGATCCCGCGAAACGGTTCAAAGGTGGCCAGCCCGATTCGCTTCCAATGAAACAAATCTTTGGACACTGCGAGCGCAATCCGAGGACCGGCCCTGGAGAGCGCTGTATAAGTCATCACGTAGCGACCAAAGTGTTCGATGTAAGTCACGCGCGGATCTTCACATCCGCCGCGACCGCCGCCTTGCAGTTCATAGTCCGCTTCCGGTTCCACTGCGATTCCCATTCGTTTAACACCGCATGGATCGCCCGCCTCGTTAAATTGAACTTGAGCGATCCCGATTCGCGAGTAATTCCCCTCGCCGACCAAGCGCGGAAACAAATACAATTTCCCATCTGGCCCACGAGCAGCAGCCGGGTTTAGCACTCCGCCGACTTCCTGCGGATTGCCAGGTTCAGCTTCCATCATTAACCCAAGACGCTTCATTTCAAAGTCACGCATCGAATCATTCCGTGGTACTGATTATTTGCACGTCACTCAGGCAAGCGATGATCGCTTCGCTGACGCGTTTGATTTCTTCTGGAACTCTCCACCTTCATTTTCCCAACGCTGAATCGCTCGCTCGTTTACCTGTTCGGTACTAGCAGAGAAATCTACGAATCGTTCGAGCGGGGCGGAGTTCCATAACTCGATTGCGCGCTGGTCGGCGCGATCATGTTCGTAGCAGAGAATGCTCAGTGACGCGGTATTGAGAAGCAAGTGCTGCGCGTGATCGACCGATAGTCCGATCCAACGCGCAGCTAAGACTCGACCTAGATGACTGTGCGAGAAAAGAGCGACGTTGCCGTCCAGCTTGGTCAGCCGCTCAATCAACCGGTCTACTCGCGCAGAGATTTGTTCTGGCATTTCACCATTGGGACAGCCATCGCGAAAGAGATTCCACCCCGGTCGCTCAATCTCAATCTCAGCACGAGTGCGACTCTCGTAATCTCCGTTATCCCATTCGATCAAGTTCGCATCAACATTTGCATCGCGTGATAAGTTTGCCAACTCGCATGTTCGCCGCGCACGTTGCAGCGGACTGGTCAGCACGTAGTCGAATGAGAAGATGCGAATGCGGTCGCCTAACTGGCGGGCCTCCTCTTCGCCATTCTTGGTTAGTGGAATGTCCGCACGACCACTATGTTGTCCAGAGATTGACCAAGCGGTTTCGCCATGTCGCATAAAGTAGAGTCGCAGTGTCATCGTTGACCTCCCACTGGTTCCATTCTTTTTGACTCCATTGATGCGGAGTATTCACCACGTCTAGCCGCCCGATTGCAACGGGCTCGGTGCACCAACGCAAGTTGTGCTGCTTCGACGTTAGCCTCATTGCCCGACCAAATCGCCTGGGCCGGCTGCTGAATCTCGCGTGCAAAGGAAAAAGACAGCGGCCATGGAGCTCGTGATTCGAAGCGAACGTTCATCGCATTTAATCGAGCCGAGGCTAGCTCCGCAGTCTGTCCACCTGACAAGAACGTAATTCCAGCCACCGCAGCAGGAACCGACCGCATTAAACAGTTCACCGTGGCGTCCGCTACTTCGTCAACAGATGGTTGCTCAAGGCAGTCTAAGCCCGACAGTATCATGTTGGGCTTCAACAACATGCCCTCCAATTCGACGCGTTGGTTGTAGAACTGATCAAACACGACTCGCAGGATTTCTTCGGTCACTTCGGCACATCGGGCGAGTGAGTGCGTACCGTCCATCAGCACTTCGGGTTCAACGATCGGTACCAAGTCAGCTTCTTGGCAAAGCGCAGCGTATCGAGCCAGCGCATGGGCGTTGGCTTCGATACAATTGCGGCTCGGAAAACCATCTCCGATTGCGATTACCGCTCGCCATTTGGCGAATCTCGCACCCATGTGGGCATATTCCGCCAAGCGTTCTCGCAAGCCATCCAACCCTTCGCTGATTTTCTCGCCGGGATACTGCGCCATGTCCTTCACGCCAGCATCAACCTTGATTCCGGGAATGATGCCAGCATCGCTGAGCGATTTTGCGAACGGCGTACCATCATGCGTCTGCTGGCGAATCGTTTCGTCATAAAGGATCGCTCCGCTGATCGACTCGCTCAATCCCTGTGTCGTGACGATCAAATCACGGTAGGCACGACGCGATTCTACTGTTTCGGGAATGCCCAACTTTGCAAAGCGTTTGTTACACGTCGGATTGCTTTCGTCCATTGCCAGCAAACCTTTGAAGTCGGCGACCAAAGCGTTGGCGGTACCGACCAGTTGTTTTGTGATCATATTTGGCTCTTCATTGCTTAGTTCCAAAACGTTTTGTAGTGAATGCGAACGACCGTTGGTATCAGCGATTCATTCCAAGCCATCGGGGCCAACGCGGACGACGAGCTTGCCGAAGTTCTTGCCTGTTAGAAGACCAATGAAAGCGTTCGGGGATTCTTCGAGTCCGTCGATCACATCTTCCAGAAACTTGACTTTACCTTCCTTGACCCACGGGCCCATGGCCAAAGCGAACTCACCGTAACGAGATCCATAGTCGTCGAAGATGATGAAGCCCTGCGTCTTGATGCGCCGGATCAAAAGAGTTTGCATCAATAACGGCAACCGATCGGGTCCGCTTGGCAATTTTGTGTCGTTGTAGTGAGAAATCAAGCCACACACAGGCACTCGGGCTTTTGCGTTCAGCAGTGGAAGTACCGCATCAAACACCTTGCCGCCAACGCTCTCGAAGTAAACGTCGATTCCATTTGGGCAGGCACTGGCAAGTTGATCGGAAAAGTCCGCCGCGTGATGGTCGACGCACGCATCGAAGCCAAACGTTTCCATACCAGTCCGACATTTCACCGGACCGCCAGCGATACCCACAACTCGGCAACCTTTCAACTTGGCGATTTGTCCCACAACCGAACCGACGGCTCCGGTCGCCGCTGCCACAACAACGGTCTCACCCGCTCGCGGCTGGCCGATATCGAGCAGTCCCATGTAAGCGGTAAACCCAGGCATCCCGAGCACTCCCAACGCCATCGAGGGATGTTCAAGATGTTTGCCCAACCGCATCAGCTCGGCTCCATTGGACACGTAGTAATCCTGCCAACCGCTGTTAGCCAGCACCCAATCGCCCTCGGCATGATCTGGATGCTGCGATTCAACCACGCGACAAACGGCGCCGCCCACCATCACGTCTCCGATTGCGACCGGAGGTGCATACGACGGCTTGTCGCTCATCCTGCCACGCATGTACGGGTCCAGAGATAGATAGACCGTTCGCAGTAAGACCTCGCCCGCCTTCGTGCTAGGAATCTCGGTGGTCTCTAACCGAAAGTTCTCCGGCACCGGAGCGCCCTGCGGACGCGATTTCAACACGATACGACGGTTCGTTTGTTGGTTCTGACTCATCGATTGCTCCATTTCCAGTTGCGAATTTCCGGCATGTCTTGGCCGTGTTCGTTGATGTATTGACGATGCTCGTTGAGCTTGTTGGCCAATTGCTTCTTTAGTCGAACACCTGCATCGCCCGTTGTTGGAACTCGGTCGATCGTATCCATTACTAAATGAAAGCGATCGAGATCGTTAAGCACCGTCATGTCAAATGGCGTCGTGATGGTGCCTTCTTCCTTATAACCTCGGACGTGGATATTTTCGTGATTCGTGCGACGATAGGTTAGTCGATGAATAAGCCAGGGGTAAGCGTGGTAGGCGAAGATGACAGGCTTGTCTTTCGTGAACAGATTGTCGAAATCCATATCACTCAAGCCATGCGGATGCTCGCGCGGAGGTTGCAGACGCATCAGATCAACCACATTGACAACGCGAATTTTTAGCTGTGGCAGATGCTCGCGCATGATGCTGACAGCGGCAAGTGTTTCCAATGTTGGAACATCACCGCAGCAGGCCATCACGACATCCGGTTCAGCGTTTTGATCATTGCTCGCCCATTGCCAAACTCCGATACCAGCGGCGCAGTGCGCGGCGGCTTCGTCCATCGTCAGCCACTGCGGCGCCTGGTACTTGCCCGCGATCACGACGTTGACGTAATCGCGGCTGCGCAGACAGTGATCCCATACGGAGAGCAGGCAGTTGGCGTCCGGCGGCAGATAGACACGCACGATGGAAGCTTTCTTGTTGACCACATGGTCAATGAATCCGGGATCTTGATGGGTAAAGCCGTTGTGCATCTGCTGCCAAACGTGCGAGGCGAGCAAATAATTCAACGACGCAATGGATCGCCGCCAGAGAAGGCCTGCCGTGACCTTCAACCACTTGGCGTGTTGGTTGAACATCGAGTCGACGATGTGAATGAACGCTTCGTAGCTGTTGAACACCCCGTGGCGACCTGTCAGCAGGTAGCCTTCAAGCCAGCCCTGACATTGATGCTCGCTCAGCATCTCCATCACTCGACCGTCGAGCGCCAGGAACTCGTCGTTGATCTGAGTCCGTCCGTCCCATTGCCGATCAGTCACCTCGAACACAGAACCGAGGCGATTGGAAAGTGTTTCATCGGGTCCGAAGATACGGAAGTTGCGATGCTGCTGATTGAGTTTGGCCACATCGCGGAGGAAGACACCGAGCTCGTGTGCGTCGGCGGCCTTGACCGAGCCGGGGGACGGAACGTTCACTGCATAGTCTCGAAAGTTGGGCATGATCAGGTCTTGCAACAGCATCCCACCGTTGGCATGCGGATTCGCTCCCATGCGACGCTCACCAGTTGGGGCCATTTCCGCCAACTCTGGATTTAACCGACCTTGCTCGTCGAAGAGTTCGTCGGGGCGATAGCTTCGCATCCAGTCTTCCAAGAGCTTGAGGTGCCCGGGATGATCGGCATCCACGGCCAGTGGCACTTGATGAGCGCGAAATGTGCCTTCGATGGGCACACCATCGACAAGTTTTGGCCCTGTCCAACCCTTGGGCGATTTCAGAACAATCATTGGCCAACGTGGTCGCATCGCATTACCGCTCACGCGAGCTTCGTGCTGGATGCGATGAATCTGTTCGACGACAACATCGAGCGTTTCGGCCATCGCTGTGTGCATCAACTCAGGATCATCGCCTTCGATGTAATAGGGCGTCCAGCCGCAACCCCGCAGCAACTGATCAAGCTCTTCAGGCTCTATACGGGCGAGAATCGAAGGATTAGCGATCTTGTAGCCGTTCAAGTGCAGGATTGGTAGCACCGCGCCATCCGTGATCGGGTTCAGAAACTTGTTCGAGTGCCAAGCGGTCGCGAGTGGCCCGGTTTCAGCTTCGCCATCACCCACGCAACAAGCCACGATAAGATCGGGATTATCGAACACCGCACCGAACGAATGGCTGAGCGAATACCCCAGTTCGCCTCCTTCGTGAATAGAACCTGGGCATTCGGGAGACGCGTGACTGGGAATGCCGCCAGGAAACGAGAACTGTTTGAACAGTCTTTGCAGCCCTGCTTCATCCTGACTGATGTCGGGATAGATTTCGCTGTAAGTGCCTTCAAGATACGTATTCGCCACGACCGCCGGTCCGCCGTGACCAGGCCCAGAGACGTAGATCATGTTGAGGTCATATTTCTTGATCGCTCGATTCAAATGGACATAGATGAAATTTTGGCCAGGCGTTGTTCCCCAGTGCCCAAGCAGCATGTGCTTGATATCCGCCAGCTCCAACCGCCGCTTGAGCAAAGGATTGTCCCGCAAAAAAATCTGGCCAACGGATAAGTAATTGGCCGCCCGCCAGTAAGCGTCAACTTTGTGAAGCAGTTCTGTATCGTGATTTGTTTCCGGAGCAAGTGTTAAAGACATATTGGATTTTGTTTCTGAATGAGTTGCAATTGGTTGGCCTTGAGCGGCATTTTTTGTATTGACTTTCGTTCCGCGAAAGGCAACATTTGTCTTCAGCTCGATGATTTCATTCTGCACAGCCTAAAGGTCATGAATCACTTTGGGTGGAAATGCGGCTCGTAAAGCGTTCAACACCGCAGCGACGTCGATGACTTCCTGCAGGACGGCGCCGGCAACCGGAGTCAAGTATCCCGTGGATGCGAAACCCATACCGATCACACTCAGTGTCATGCCGCCGACGGCGCTTTGCAATGCGATCGTTCGCATTCGGCGGCTGATATGCATGAACTCGTCGACCTTCGTGAGTGAGTTGTCCATGATGACAACACCGGCTGCTTCGGCGGTCACGTCACTGTTTTGTCCGATCGCCATGCCCACCGTCGCGGCCATCATCGCGGGTGCGTCATTGATACCGTCTCCCACGTACAGCGTCTTCGCTTTCAGCGTTTCTCTGCGAACGATAGCCAGTTTTTCTTCAGGACTTTGCTCGGCGAAAACCTCAGTGATTCCAACTTGCTCGGCCAAGTAGCGGACCTCCGATTCGCGATCGCCTGACAGAATCATCACTCGATTAAATTGATGACGTGGAGCGAGATGCTTGACGAAGGAACGGCTATCGGAACGCGGCGCATCGCGGAATCGCAACGCGGCGGCGTATCGGTTGTCGATCGCCACCACGCACTCCAGGCCCCCGGCGATAGGTGGAATTTGATCAACGCCAGGGATCTTCTGCTTCGCGAGCTTATTGCGACTGGTCACTTGCAGCGAATGACCGGCAACGGTCCCCACCAATCCTTTTCCCGGTTGCTCTCCAACCTCGGTCGCTTCGGGCAAAACGATTCCCGCTGTACTCGCGGCAGCCAAAATAGCACTCGCCAACGGATGTTTCGAATAACGCTCGAGGCCTGCGACAAGCGTCAACACTTCACGCTGGTCAAAGCCAGGAGCAACAATTTGTTCCGTCAACGCAGGCGATCCATAAGTCAACGTTCCCGTCTTGTCGAAAATCGCGGTGCGACAGGTTGCAATCTGTTCCAGCACAATGGGACTCTTGACGATGATCGCACGTCGAGCACACAGTGAAATGGAACCAATGATGGCTACCGGAATCCCGATCAACAGCGGACAAGGTGTCGTGATCACCAGCACCGACAGAAAACGAGTCGCTTCGCCACTGATTGCCCAGGCGAGACAAGCGATCGCCAACGCCAACGGCGTATAGATTGCGCCCAGGCGATCGCCTAACCGTTGCAGTTGAGGACGTTTCGATTCCGATTCACGCATCACCTCCATGATTTTTGCATGACGCGAATCTGCGGCGAGCTGCGTCGCGCGAATCGTCAACGCCGATTCACCGTTGATGGCACCCGAGATTACTATGGAGCCCGAAGTCTTGGTGATCTGAAAAGGCTCGCCGGTCAGATAGGACTCATCCATCACGCCTCGGCCTTCAATGACCACACCATCCACTGGGCAAATGTCGTGCGGAAAGATGACCAACGTGTCGTCAATCGAAACGTCCTGCAGATCGACATCAACGATCTCTGAATCACGTTTTCGGTGAGCGACCGACGGCATGCGTTTGGCTAGGGCAGCCAGCACTGATGACGCACTGCGAAGTGCATACGACTCCAGAGCCTCGCCGCCAGAGAGCATTAAAACAATGAACGTGCCAGCAAGGTATTCGCCCAACAGTACGGAGGTGATGATCGAAACACCACCCAGCAGATCAGAACCAAATTCCCGCTTCAAAAGCTTCCGCAGCAAGTCGTAGAGCATTGGTAAGCCACCGAAAATCAGCGTCGCCAGCAGTGGAACATCGCTGATCACGACAGTCGTCTGAACGCCAAACCGCAGCACCAAATGCAGAACCATTGCTAATAGGGTAAATGCCGCGATCACAAGCGATTTTCGGTTCCACCAGTTGAGCGATGGGTTAGCAGTCGGCTCTTTAGCAGTCGGCGCGTTAGCATTCCCAGTTGGTAGGCTTATTTTCGGTGACTCATCTTTGCGAGTTAGTTTGGTCGCGGTGGTCAAGTGGTCCTGAATGGTTTTTACGTTCGCGGTATATTCCTCGTTGAGCAGGTTATTCAAGTTATTCTTTTGCCCCCATTCTATTGGCTAGATTAGTTTCAATGCTGGTGACTTCAAGCGGAGACGCAGAGTTCCCCAGTCCTTGATGATCGCCTTCGCTTTCGATCACGCGAGCATGGGCCACCGACAGAACATCAGCACGCCATTCCGGTAGAATCCGCGTGATTGCTGCTGCCTCCAGATTGGTTAGCGTTCCCGCGAGCATCGCGATCCGGAAGGGCCAGGTCGAAAAGTCTAGCAGCAGGCAGACCGCTCCGAATAGGACAAGCCATTGAGTGATTTTGGCACCGTAGGTGTGGTAACTGGGTATTCGCCCATATTTCCGAAGTCCTGTTCCGGTGGTCAATGCATAGCTGCACAGCCCCATGATCCACCAGAAGGCTTCGTGTTGAAGAACCTCCCAACGCAGCCAAATCATTCCAAAGAGCAGGCTACCATAGAGAACCGAATCGGCGAAGCTATCCAGCCTTGCTCCAAACTCGGATCGCTGGTGTAACCATCTTGCCAACCGCCCATCGATCCAGTCGCTCAGGCTAAGACTAACAAAGACAATTGTAAAAATGAGCGTCTTGTTGGCGATTGCAAAGTAGATCAATGACAGAGCCCCGATTAGCCGAGCAAAACAGATGACGTTGGGAATCGTTAGGATGCAATCTTGCATCGGGTTGTCATCCTTGTCGGCTTTCGTTTCATTCGATTCCATGATGGAAGTACCGTGTTGCAAGGAGGACGAAGCAGTAAAAGGCGGGCGCGGTAAAGGTCAAACTATCGATTCGATCCATCATGCCACCCTGACCGGGCAATAGCATGCTTCCGTCCTTGACACCCGCATCGCGTTTAATTCCGGACATGTTCGTGCCCCCTAAAAATCCAAAGATTGAAATCAGCAGACCTGACAGCATCGCAACACCGACTCCGGACCAGCCTGCACGGAACGTCCAGGTGGTTAGCCAGGGAGCAAGGGCGACAGCCAAACCAACAGTGGCAACGATTCCTCCTAAAAGCCCTTCGAGAGACTTGTTAGGAGACGTATAAGGAATGATTTTCGTCTTGCCGACTGCACGTCCAATGAGCGCTTGCGCAATGTCATTCCCTTCGGTTAATACAACAAGGTAGAGAAACCACCCCAGTGCCCCCATTGCTGGCTCATGATTCACCGAAAGCGTCGTGACGAAATACGCATAAGACGGTCCGTAGACGAACAGCATCCATCCTAAAAGCGAGCCTGCTGTCGTTCGAATGTAACCTTCCATAAGTCCGGTAAGCGATCGTGTACTGGCGATGACGATGAGAAAAGCGATAGGTGCCGTCCATCGGACAATGTCTCCGAAATCAAACCAAACGAGCAGATAGTAACTCGGAACCGATGCAAACAATACGATCACCGTAGGAGTTCCCAGGACCTGCCAACCAATCAGCTTGAGAAACTCTCGAAGTCCTAAAACGCCGGCCATTGCAAGTAAAAAGATGATCCCAAACTTTCCCATCAAGGCAGCAAGTGACATCAGTCCAGCCAAGGCCCACCAAGTTTTCAGGCTGCCGCAGCGAGCACTCGCTATGCTCGTCGATGCTCCTCGCAGTGCGACCAGCCGAAGAACCGTTCCTATCGCCAGCGCCGAGAAAATCATGGCGATGAATTTTAGCAAGAGAGCGTTTCCGAACTGCATTAAAATGTCCCTGTGAGCCTTTCTGGTATTCTGATGACGGCAGATTGCGTACCGCCAATGGCTTATTTCAAAAGAATAATTCGAGTTTGGAACGAAATTTGTTCCTTCAGTAGTTGCTTTCGCTTTCGCCACCGCATCAACAGACGACAGGTGGCTTCGCTGCGAGAAACCTCTTTCCTCGACTAATATTGATGTCCCTATTGCCTGCTCCGTTGCCCGACTTCGTTCCATCGGAAGTAGACTCGCTGAGGCTGCTTCATATCTCGGACCTCCATTTTGGACCGCCGTATATCGAGGTGGTCGGTGAGGCCGCACTGCGTAGCGCGGCGCTGCTGAAGCCCGATGTGGTCATTATCAGTGGCGATTTGACACAGCGCGCCAAACGAGACCAGTTTCTGGCTGCGAAGGAATTCCTAGCGCATCTTCCCAAGGTTCCTCAATTGGTGATTCCAGGAAATCACGATGTTCCTCTCTATCGACTCTTCCAGCGTTTGCATCGCCCGCACCAAATGTACCAGCAAATCATTTCGGACGAGCTCAATCCTGTCCTCCGACTGGATCGAGCAGTGATCGTAGGACTTGACTCGACCGCACCGCGAACCGCGATTAGCAATGGTAGAATCAATAGGTGGCAATTGGATGGGTGCGAGGAAGCCTTTCGAGGAGTCCCTGCGGATCGTGCCCGGATCGTTGTCGCTCACCATCACTTTGCGCCAGCCCCGGACTATCTCCGCGACAGCATCATGCCGAAAGCCAAGAGATCGATGGAACGCTTCGTCGACTTACACGTCGACATGATTCTGGGTGGACATCTGCATCGCGCCTATATCGGCAACTCGCTGGACTTTTACTCGGGTAATCACCGCGATCGCGGCATCATTTGCGCTCAGTGCGGAACAACGACTTCCAGGCGTGGACGCGGCCGCGAGCGCGAAAAAAATTCACTCAATTTAGTCGAGGTAGGGCGGCATTTTATCTCGATCGTTCATTACATCTATTTTCACGAGACAGGCGAATTCGAGGCCATGAGCCGGCACACATTTCGGCGACAGTCTTTCGACAACTGACTATGTTGGCGTTCGAGTTCATACAGTCATACAAAACATCACGAATGGCGTGGACTTAGTGAGCCGACGGCGCTAGCCGCGGGCATCGCGACCGTTAGTGCCTTGTAAGGCCCGAGGCTAGCGTCTACGGTTCACTCAGATTGCTTAAGTCCACGCCATTCCTACCAACCATCAATTCGTCTCAAACTCAATGAAAATGAAGAACACGATGAAAACCGTTCAGATTTATGACAAACCCATGTGTTGCTCGACGGGTATTTGCGGACCGCAAGTCGATCCTGTTTTGCCGCGGTTCGCTTCTGATCTCGATTGGATCAAAGCCCAAGGAAATGTAGTCGAGCGTTACAGCCTTTCTCAAAACCCGGAGGAATTCGTTAAGAATGAGGAAGTAAAAAAGCTTCTCGGCAGTGAAGGTGTGGAATGCTTGCCGCTGGTCATGATCGATGGCAAGGTAGTAAGCCGCGCCACGTATCCGTCTCGCGACCAGCTCGCACAATGGACGGGCGCGCAAACATCCGTTCAAAGCAGTGCACTTCCCGTAGTTAGCAAGTAGGTTGGGACCATCGTCCCGACCGTCATTTATTCTGTGCACTTTCATTTGAGCTCGGGACAAATGGTCCCAAGCTACAGACCGCACAATCAAACCTTTGATATTAACTCTGGCAGATCGCAAGGAATTGCACATGAAGTTCTTAGAAACACCAACACGCAATCTGTTCTTTACTGGGAAAGGAGGCGTTGGAAAAACTTCGGTCGCTTGTGCAGCAGCGGTTCGACTGGCAGATTCTGGGAAGCGCGTCCTACTCGTATCCACCGATCCTGCCTCGAATCTTGATGAGGTTCTAAGCGTCAAGTTGGGGCACCATCCGACCATCGTAACGACAGTATCAAATCTATGGGCAATGAACCTTGACCCAGAGCAGTCGGCAGCCGAGTATCGCGAGCGCATGGTAGGGCCGTATCGCGGTGTTCTTCCCGATGCCGCTGTGGCCAGCATGGAAGAACAGTTTTCAGGATCATGCACTTTGGAGATCGCGGCATTTGATGAGTTCTCGAAACTACTTGGCGATCCAAGCGCGACCCAACATTTCGACCATGTACTTTTCGATACCGCGCCGACCGGCCACACGCTGAGGCTCTTGACTTTGCCATCCGCTTGGGCAGGATTCACGGATAAGAATACCACAGGAACATCGTGTCTTGGCCCTCTTGCTGGTTTGCAAGCCCAACAGCATCTCTACCAAGAAACGGTTAAAGCGTTGGGTGATCCCAAGCGAACGACATTGGTGCTAGTGACCCGTCCAGAAAGCTCCGCTTTTCGCGAAGCGGCTCGCACCAGTGGTGAACTATCTGCACTCGGGGTAAAAAATCAGCATCTAGTCATCAATGGTTTATTCAAAGCCCTCGATACAGACGATGCAATTGCGTCAGCGATGGAAGCCCGCGAGGAACTTGCGATGCATGCAATTCCCGAGAGTATTATTTCCCTACCGAGAACAGTCGTTTCTTTGTCAAACAGTGGCGTGGTTGGTGTCGAATCGCTTAGGCAATTGGGGCGACCACAAAAGGCTGACAAGTCATTCGACGCGAGCCGAAGCGAACCTTCCAATTCGGGGGCCGAACATTTTTCGACACTCATGCTAAGCGAATTGATTGACGAGCTTGCCAAAGCAGGCCGCGGTGTCATCCTCACGATGGGTAAAGGGGGCGTTGGAAAGACAACCGTCGCGGCTGCGGTGGCAATTTCCCTCGCCGAACACGGGCATCGTGTGCATTTGACGACCACAGATCCAGCAGCACATCTCGCCGCAACGCTTGCCGGTGACGCTTTGCCAACCTTGACCGTCGATCGAATCGATCCCGTTGCCGAGACGGCCATGTATAGCAAAGAGGTGCTTGCAACCGCTGGCGTTGGCCTTGATGCTCAAGGAACTGCCCTGTTGGAAGAAGATCTTCGTTCACCCTGCACAGAAGAGATCGCCGTATTTCGTGCCTTCGCCAAAGCCGTTGCGGAAGGTCAAGATCGCTTCGTCGTCGTGGATACGGCACCTACTGGCCATACTGTTTTGTTGCTCGATTCGGCTCTCGCCTATCATCGCGAAGTATCACGTCAATCGAATCAAATGCCCGCCGCCGTCGAACAACTGTTGCCGCGTCTCCGAGACTCGACCTATTCCAAGGTGCTGATTGTTACTCTTCCTGAAGCCACCCCTGTTCATGAAGCGGCTCAATTGCAGAAAGACTTACGACGCGCTGAAATCGAACCCTACGCATGGGTCATCAACCAGAGTCTAACTCCATTGATCGTCACGGACTTGGGACTCATTGTTCGCCGAGCACATGAAGAACCATTCATTCGAGAGGTCATTCAAAAGCATTCAACGCGGACTGTAATCGTGCCATGGCAAATCGAGCCACCGATCGGACGAACGGGTCTTGATCGATTGCTTTCCAATGTATCTTCAGTGTCGCCTTTCGCTCCGCGAAAGAGCGCTCTTTCGCGGAGCGTAAGGCGACACTAACCGTGGCCAGCATCGTCTGGTTGTGATTATAGCCCGACGGGGATGAACCCCGTCGTAGCATTCGGTCGGAACAATATCGATCAAAATTTCGTTATTAAATTCGGTGTCAATACCAGATTATTAACCGCCTAGGATTGCGGCGATCAACATGAGGCAAGTCCACAGGAGAATTTTAGCGTCAACCGCGATTGTGATCACCATCGTGGCCTTAGGCTTAATCGCGCAGCGGTATTCGTCGATGGAATTGCTTGTGCGTTATGAATCGAATGTAAGAGAGTTTGTGCGAATCAAGCCAGTCCAGTCCTGGGTCATTGGCTTCGTGCTTTACGCATGCCTGTCGCTGATTCCTGGGACTGTCGGAAAGGCGTTTGTGTGCGGTTGGGTCTTCGGATTTTGGCCGGCTACCATCCTGGTGGATGGCGCATTAACATTCGCGGCATTGCTAACGTTTTTCGCCAGTCGCTTTCTTCTTCGCGATGCAATCGAATCCCGTTTTGGCGTTTACCTTGAGGTTTTTCGGCGCCGTTCCGAATCGAACGTTGGATTCTACTTGCTGATGTTGCGACTGCTGCATACTCCTTTCAGTTTTGTAAACTACGTGGCAGGGGCGACGAACGTGGTTTCGACGAAGACATTTTGGTGGACAACGCAACTGGGGCTCCTACCGGCGACCATGATCTTCGTGTACGCAGGAACGCAGATTCCGTCGCTAGCCACGATTGCTGATCGAGGTGCATATGCGTTGCTCGATGCCAGACTGCTCGTCGCGTTGATGGCACCGGCGATTCTAACGCCTCTGGTTCGGCGAATGATTCGCAGGTAATGGTGCGGTTACTTAAGTTATTCTTTTGCCCCCATTCTCTTGACTAGATCAGTGTCGGCACGACAAATGCTCCCATTTGCCTGCAGTTTAGAGATGATACCGACGCGATGATGCGGGATCGAGGAACATGGCGACGGCAGAGCAAAAAAAGGCAGATGGGCTTTCGAGTCAGGAACGCAATGGTTCTTCGTCGACGGTGAAGTGGCAATCGCTATCGCCGACCGAGGCGTTCAAGAAATTGCAATCCGATACCACGCAGGGGCTAACTCAAACTGAGGCTGCCAAGAGGCTCGCGCAGTTTGGCCCCAATGTTTTAGCCGCAGCACAGCAGCGCTCGACCATTTCCATCTTTCTGGCTCAGTTCAAGAGCCTCCTCGTTGCCTTGCTGGTGGGTGCCACGGCGATTGCCTTAGCTCTTGGCGAAAACATGGAGGCCGTCGCGATTCTGGTTGTCATCGTCCTCAACGCCAGTATCGGTTTTTTTACCGAATGAAAGGCAGAACAGGCATTGTCCGCCCTGCAACAACAGTCCGTGCGAGTCGCTCATGTGATCCGGGATGGTATCGAGAGCGAGATCCCAGCAGCCGAGTTAGTGCCCGGCGATGTGATCGTGCTGGCCGCCGGGGCACGAGTGCCTGCCGATGGCCGGATCATCGAGAGCGAGCGTCTCCAAATCGAGGAGGCGGCGCTGACCGGTGAATCGCTCGCGGTGACTAAGTCTCCCGAACTGCTGAAGGAGCAGGATGCGGCGCTCGGTGACCGCCTCAACATGGCGTTTCTCGGGACCACGATCACCGACGGTCGCGGTCGCTTGCTAGTGACGGCCACCGGCGCGAAGTCGGAGATGGGCAAGATCGGGACTCTGATCGATGAGGCCACCACTCGCTCCACCCCCCTGGAGCAAAAGCTTGCCCGGCTCGGTCGGTTGCTTATCCTGATTGTATTGGCACTTTGCGCCGTCATCGTCGGGGCGGGCTGGCTGCGCGGCGTCACCGACTTCTGGCACATGCTGGAGATCGGTCTCTCGCTGGCCATCGCTGCGGTTCCCGAGGGGCTACCGGCAGTGACCACCATGACGCTGGCGCTGGGGATGCAGCGCATGGCCCGGATGCGATCGCTAGTCCGGCGCCTACCCGCTGTCGAGACGCTTGGTTCAGTAACCATCATCTGCACCGACAAGACTGGAACGTTGACCAAAAACGAGATGACGGTTTGCGTTTTTGTATTGGATCAGCGGCGCATCGATGTGACCGGTGCCGGGTACGAGCCCACGGGTGAGTTTCAGGAAGGCGACAAGCAAGTGGACCCGCGAACCGACGAAGACCTCAGTCTGGCGGTCCGGATTGGTGTCTTATGCAACGATGCAAAAGTGGAACGAATTGATGGCCACGACACCGTATTAGGTGACCCCACTGAAGCAGCCTTGATTGTTGCGGGAGAAAAGGTCGGGATGAATCCAGCCTCGCTGGCCGCAGACTTTCCTCGGCTCAGCGAAATCCCGTTCGACAGTACCAGCAAGCGGATGGTCACGGTGCATCGCACGCCCCAAGGCAAAACAATCGCCTTTCTCAAGGGTTCGCCTGGGGCGTTGCTCGCGGCGAGCAATGCTCACGTCCGAACTTCGGGAGTAATGCCACTTACGCTGGATGACCGGCGATATTGGGAAGAAACAAACCAGGGATTGGCCGGTGCGGCGCTACGCGTTCTCGGCCTAGCGTATCGCGAACTGCCGGAGGTCTACACCGAGGCCGATCTCGCCCAGGAGTTGATCTTCGTGGGATTGGTCGGCATGAGCGATCCCCTTCGCGAGGAAGCGAAAGCCGCCATCGACACCTGTCGCGAGGCGGGCATTCGGACGGTGATGATCACCGGCGACCAGCAGGCGACCGCCGCCGAGATCGCCCGCCAATTAGGGATCGACCACGACCTCGATCAGCGACCTTTACGCACCGTCCACGGTCGCGAATTGAAAGACCTGAACGCTGAGGGCTGGAAACGGATCGTCGCCGACGCAGCCGTGTTTGCCCGGGTGTCACCTGAGCATAAGTTGCAGATTGTCGAAGCACTACAGCAGCAGGGGCACATTGTCGCGATGACGGGCGACGGCGTGAACGACGCCCCGGCATTGAAGAAAGCCGATATCGGGATCGCCATGGGCATCAAGGGGACGGAGGTTGCCAAGGAAAACGCCGATATGGTGATCACCGACGACAACTTCGCCAGCATCGTCAGTGCGGTCGAGCAGGGGCGAATGATCTATGGCAACGTTCTGCGGTTTCTCCACTACTTGCTCTCCTGCAATTTCTCAGAAATTCTCACCGTATTCCTGGCCCTCATGATCGGCTGGCCGCTACCACTCGTGGCCTTGCAAATCTTGTGGCTCAATTTAATCACGGACATCTTCCCGGCCTTCGCGCTGGCACTCGAACCGTCGGCCCCAGGCGTGATGAAACGTTCCCCACGCGACCCGAATGAGTCGTTGCTCAGCCCCAGTTTTATAGGCCTGATCGTTTGGCAAGGTCTGTTGTTGGCGGGAGTCACACTCCTCGCCTTCGCAGTCGGCTTACGCTGGCACGGGGACGATGAAGACGGCTTGCGTCGCGCCACGACGATGGCGTTCATGACACTGGCCCTTACCCAGGTCTTTCATGCCTTTGATGCACGATCCCAGCAGCGGTCGATGTTTACGCGTCGCCTCTTTACAAATGGTTGGCTCTGGGCGGCACTGGGGATGTGCATCATTTTCCAGATCGCGGCGGTTTATGTACCGCTCTTGCAGAAAGTACTTCACACGGTCCCGCCAACGTTCACGGAATGGGGAGTCATCGCTGGCTGCTCGTTGTTGCCTGTGCTCGTGGTGGAGTTAGTCAAGGTTATTTCTTTTCAAATGAGGAGTTCCCGATGACCCAAACGATGAATTGCTTCGTGATGCACGGCATTGGCAAGGTCGGCATGATCGAGAAACCGGTCCCACGACCGAGGCCAATCGATGCGATCATCCGCACGAGCGCCGCGCTAATCTGCACATCCGACACGCATACCGTCGCGGGTGCGATCGGCGATCGTCATGGCCTGACGCTCGGGCATGAAGCCGTGGGCGTGATTCATGAATTGGGCGAGCTGGCTGCGGCCAGCGGCCTGTTTCACATCGGCCAGCGAGTGGCCGTCAGCGCCATTACTCCATGCTATGCATGCGACAACTGCCAGCGTGGTTATCCGAGCCAGTGCGGCGGAATGCTGGGCGGTTGGAAGTTCGCGAACGTGAAGGACGGTAGCTTTGCGGAGTACTTCCACGTCAACAACGCCGTAGCGAATCTCGCGCCGATCCCCGACGGTGTCACCGACGAGCAAGCGGCGTACTGCTGCGACATGCTGAGTACCGGATTTGTCGCGGCCGAATCCGCGAACATACCGATGGGCGGGAGCGTGGCGGTCTTCTCGCAGGGGCCAGTAGGAATGATGGCTACTGTCGGCGCTCGCTTGCGTGGCGCGGGTCTGGTCATCGGGGTTGAGTCCATGCCGAACCGCATCGCGCTGGCCAGAAAGTATGGCTGCGATGTCATCGTGGACTTCACGAAAGAAGACCCAGTCGAGGCGATCTTGAAACTCACAGGAGGCAAGGGCGTCGATTCAGCGATCGAGGCACTGGGCTCGACGCAAACTTTCGCCGCCTGAGTGCGAGTCACGCGCCCGGGCGGAACGATCTCCAACGTCGGCTACCACGGCGACGGTGATAGCGTGCCGATCCCGCGCGAAGCTTGGGGCGTCGGCATGAGCGACAAGACAATTCGCACAGCATTGTGTCCGGGCGGATCAGAACGGATGAGCCGTCTGTTGCGTCTGATCGAGACGAAACGTGTCGATCCACTTGCGTTGACCACACACCGGTTTTCATTTCAGGATATCGAGAAAGCATTCAGAATGATGCAAACTAAAGAGGACGGGATGATCAAGCCTCTGATCTCGTTTTTTTAGCTGTTCGATGTGGAGAATTTAGCACGTGACCGTTCGATCACGTCGAGGAGATTTGGATTGCAACTTCAAAACTAACGCTTGGCGGCCGGGACGACAGCTCCGACGCAACACGCAGTTCCCGACGAACCGGATTGATCCGAAACCTGGTTCCAGGGCATGCGGGCCAGGATCATGGCCATGCCACAGGTATCGGTGATTCCGGCGAACATCAGGCCGGCCCCAATGAACGCGGCCAAACCAATCCAGTACAGATGTACCCAGAAGCCGAGTGCCGATCCAATCACCACCAGCGTCCCCGCTGCGATGCGCACCTGGCGTTCCAGCGAAATCGCCTTCTTGCCGCGAACTACAGGCAGCCCAGCCGCTTCACAGGCAATAGTTCCCCCTTCGACGTTGACAGCGCCTGCGATTCCTGCCGCCAGCAACTTGTCACAGGCTTGCTTGCCACGGCTTCCTGATCGGCAAACGACGTACAACGGCTGATTGGCATTGCCGTTGCTGTTCCGCTCCGCTTGGAGCAATTGAGGGTCGAGCCGGTCAAGTGGAATATTGCGAGCGAATTCAACGTGAATCTCTCGGAATTCCGTAGGGGTGCGAACGTCGATCAGGTCAACCGGCTTGCCGGCCCGACGTAGGCTTTCAAGCTCTTGGGGAGAAATGGCCTGGGGCATGATGAACTCCTTTGCTGGTTGCAACTTGTGAATATGTCGTGATATGACGATATATATGATGAAAAAAACTAACGAACGCGCTCCACTCCGAACCGCGCTTCGATGCAGGACATAATGTTGGCCAAGTGAGGCTCGACGACTGAGTAATACACGAACCGACCGTCCTTTTCAGCCTTCAAGAAACCGCAACGCTGCATCAGACGCAGGTGCTCCGAAGCCATGTGACTGGCGATCTCGCAGGCTTCGGCTAACTCACCCACCGTATGTTGACCTTGCAGCATAAGCTGTACCATTCGCAAACGATGGGGATGTGCCAATGTCTTCAAACACTCCGCTGCTTGGCCGAGGGCTTCCAGACTGGTCAACTTTGTTTTGGCTTTATTGCTCATGATTTGGGGCTCATTATTCAAGTATATCGCAATCTCACGATATGTCGATGAGTCTTTCCTTGCTTTCGAGAGTGAAATGTGGAAATTCCTGGCGAGTCGCCGCGAAGCTGCCAGCGTGCCAGCAAGTCGGTTTTCCGCACACATATTGTGCGATTGCGACCATTCTCGCCGACTTGACGATTGATTTCGTTCTACTCAGGCCAAGACAACGCGCTCAGTCGCGGCTAAATTTGTAGATAGCCGCAAGACTTACACCAGCGAAATTCAATCGTGACCGACAGCGACCCCAATTCATCACCACCTTTGAGGCGCGAAGTCAGCACGGATCGCACCAACCGTTGGCTTCCCGGCCTTGCAATCTTTCGCACATACACGCGATCATCATTCTTCAAAGATGTAACCGCCGGATTCGTGCTGACGGCCGTTCTTGCGCCAGCCGGTATGGGATACGCGCAAGCTTCAGGATTGCCGCCCATCTATGGATTGTACGCCACCATTCTTCCGCTTTTCGCCTACGCATTATTTGGGCCGAGCCGAATTCTAGTCTTGGGTCCCGACTCTTCGCTCTCAGCGTTGATCGCCGCAACGATACTGCCCCTGGCGGCCGGAAACGCGGAGCGAGCCTTATCACTCGCGGGAATGCTGGCAATACTATCGGGCTTGATATGTATCGTTGCCGGTCTTGCCCGCTTTGGTTTTATAACCGAGTTAATCTCCAAACCAATCCGCTATGGATACATGAATGGGATTGCGATGACCGTGCTGGCTGGGCAGCTACCTGCATTTTTTGGCTTCTCCGCGAGTGGCGAGACTTTTTATCACGAAGTGAAGTCGTTCGTAGCAGGGGTTATCGAAGGCCGGACGAACTCGGTAGCGATCGCGATCAGTGTGTTGAGCACGATTGTCATTCTTGGTTGCAAGTGTTGGGTTCCCAAGGTTCCCGGCGTGCTGATTGCTGTCGTTGGCTCGATCCTCGCGGTTGCGATCTTTGACCTCGCTGCCCGCGCCAGCATCACCGTCATAGGTCCATTGCCGCAAGGTCTGCCGATGGTCCGTTTGCCGCTCGTTTCCGTTGCGGATATGCAGACGCTGTTTTCCGCAGCGTTCGCGATTGCATTGGTTTCATTCGCCGATACGAGCGTGCTCTCACGGATTTACTCGCAACGGGGCGGGTACAAAGTCAGTGCGAATCAGGAACTTGTCGCGCTCGGCATTGCCAATGTCGCGACCGGACTATTCCAGGGATTCTCGGTGAGTGGCAGTGCATCACGCACGCCAGTGGCAGAGCAGGCGGGGGCGAAGACACAAGTCGCCGCAGTGACTGGAGCGTGTTTCATCATGCTGTTATTACTATTTGCGCCATCACTTCTAAGTACCTTGCCACATGCAGCACTAGGGGCCGTGGTCATCAGCGTTTGCTTGGGCCAAATCGAGGTGGCTGGGGTCATCCGTCTCTACCAATTGCGACGCTCGGAGCTGAACATCTCGATGACATGCTTTTTTGGAGTAATCTGTTTGGGAGTCGTTCAAGGTATCTTTATTGCCGTTGCTCTCGCGCTGCTCGCGTTCATTTGGCGAGCAGCGCGACCGTACGATGCGATCCTTGGTCGCGTTGCTGGACTTAAAGGCTATCACGATATCTCACGGCATCCTGAGGCGAAGCGAATTCCCGGATTGGTGATCTTCCGTTGGGACGCTCCGCTGTTCTTTGCCAACGCATCAGTCTTTCGAGAGCATGTGCTGCAGGCCGTCGCTCTTGCACCAACGCCTGCCAAATGGGTCGTCGTCGCCGCCGAACCCGTGACCGATATCGACATTACCGCTGCGGATATGCTTGCCGAACTTGACGACAAGCTACGTCAAGCCGATATCGATCTCTGTTTCGCAGAGATAAAGGGTCCGGTAAAAGACATCCTCAAGCGATACGGACTTTTTGACTCCTTGGGAACCGAAAACTTTTTCCCCACCATCGGCCAAGCGGTCGATCGGTTTCTGCAGGTACATCAGGTCGAGTGGCGAGATTGGGATGAGAAAACATGGGCTCACCAGTCGATCCACGGATGGTTCGAGTGATTGTACGCGTGAAGTTGCCAAAACTTCGGTCGCGGCCGCTTCGGAAATCAGGAAACGGAAATAAAAACGCGGCGACTAATCGATTGAATGCCGCATGCATGTACGCATCCTAAAAACACGTCAGTCGGCTTCATGCTTCTACTGCCCGCGCCAAGGCGTTCGCTTTCCCGCAGAACGCCTTGGCCAATACCGCAGGTGGAAGTGGACCGTGCTGGTCATTGACCGAACATCTTTGCAAGAACAAAGATCACAAAGGCTCCGACGATACCACCGCCGCCAAGCATGTAAATGAGCGAATATCCCGCAGCGGCAAACAACATCGGCGAATCAAGTAAGATATTCATGGTAAGTTTCCTTCCAAATAGGGGTTTTGTTGAACTCGGCTGTTCTCTGAACCTTCAGAAGAACAAAACTACTGGGAAGCAAAGAGTGTGCCGATTTCGATGAAAAATCTGCCTCGTAATAAACAAGTGACTTGTAACGCACAGAAATGCTTGGCGATCTTTATCGCGGCTTTACGGCACAGATGCTTAGCCTCTGGAGCGGAATGCCCAAACACACAGGCTGCCCGTGACGACCGCCGCAACCCATGATGCCCAGAACGGAATCTCGAAACTGCCGACATGCACGGGTAGCTGAGCGAAGGCGCGCACGGCTTGCCCTACGGCAACATCCCGTTCCTTCAATCCAGCATCGCACCGGAAACGAAACTTGGAACCATCATCAGATATAACTCCCGGTGACCTGTTGGACTTCATCTACTTGGATGAGTTTGAAAATGACTGGGACGAGATTTATCCCGATGATCCTGATGAAGTCGCCTTGTCGGAATTGGAGTTCGCCATCACGGGTGTCGTGTTTGTTATGCCTACTTCGCCGATCATCACTTCGTCCTGATGGTGAAAGCCTATTCAAAGAAGCAGAAAGACGATCTCTCGCCAACCGAAAAGGCGGGCAACAAACCTTTCATTGTGGGTTGCCTCAAGCAGATGGGCCATTTCGTGCACGATGACGTATTCGAGAAGATCCTTGGGCTTCTTAACCAGTTCGGTGTTCAGCCGGATGTGTCCCGCGTTGTGATTGCAACTGCCCCACCTCGTTTTCATTCGTTGAAGGAAATAGCTTGTGACTTTCACCTTCAACTTTCGTTCCCATTTCTTGATGAGCGGAGGAATTACCTCGTGCAAGAGTGACTTCTGCCATTCATGGATTACCTGCCGCCGCTTTGACAGGTCATGGCCGTGACGCACGGTCAGCGTAATTCGTTTGTGATCGAGCAAAACGAACGGTTTGGTTTCCCGCTCAACAATTGTCATGAGGTGCCGCCGTCCCCACAGGTAGTGGCTTTCGCGCTCGATAAATTGGCGGGGAGACTCACGTGATTGATTCTCCATCTTCTGCTGTTGCTGCCGTGTCCAGACAAGTCTGGAAATCGCATACGCCCTGGCGACATCCAGTCGTGTGGAACTCGGAGCAACGAGGGTCACGCGGCCATCCGGAGGATAGACCGAAAGATGGACGTTCTTGACGTTCTTTCTGGTAACAAGAATAGTCACTTCGCCGAGTTGGATTGTCTCGCTCATCAGTAACCCCGTTGGTTCTTGATGATGTCGAAAATGGCCTGCGTGGCTTCGCGGTCACGGGACATGATCGGAAACAGCGCGTTAAGGACCTGCTTCTCGCGAGTTTCGTCGCCCCTCCAACCGGCAGGTGCCTTTTCCCGCATGGCTTGATCAAGTGCGAGTGCCAGCTTCGCTTTTTCGTCCGCGTCTGCGGGGCACTCAAAGCTCGTTGCGGGGCTGTTGTCGAGATTGGTAAACAGGACAATGGCTTCAGGGCGATGGTGGAGCAACGCAGGCGCGCGGCCTGTCAATTCTTTCGTCACCATTCGCTTCACCAGTTCCTCGGCCTTTTTTAGGAACGCCTCGTATTTGGCGGTATCCTCTCGACTCTGACTAATGAGGTCATCGAGCAGCTTCGACATCTCGGCGTAGAATTTAGGGTCGGTGAGCTGGTCGCGGATGATGGTCTTGCGGACATTGTTGATGATCCCCTCGGCGATAGCGTTCCTTGAGAGTTTACCTTTCGCGTTCAGCTTCTTCGCGATCGCGTCGTGGATGCCGGTCTCGATGATCAACTCTGTGAGGGACAGCGAATTCAGGTTGCCCAAGTCGGCGGCAGGGTCGGCTTGGACGTAGGTATTGAGGAGATGACGCATGTCCGCCTCGAAGGGCTTGATGTCCAACTCCTCGCCGGAGTGCCGTTTGATCGCGGCGCGGGTGTCGCTGTAGAAGTCTACTTCCTTTTGCAGGGCAGCGACCTCGGCGTCCGAATAACCCGCCTCGGAGAGATTCTGAGCAAGGTCCGCAAACGCACGCACGAAAGTGGCCACGGACTTATAGAAGGAAATACGTAGGGGCTCGGTCACATTGAGCGAGTTGCGGTTACTGGCGTCGCCACAGAAGTAAAGTAGGTATTGCTCCATCTCACGCGGCAGTGACACCGGTTCGCACAGGTGACGTAGTGCCTCGCGGGCGGCGTCGAGCTGCTTCTTTCCTTCGGCAAGCCAGTCCTTGAGATGAACATTGTTGTCCCCGCCGGTGCCTTCGTCGATGTCCAGTTCGTCGGAAGTGTAGACCGCGATGGCTTTCTGCACATCTCCGAACAGTTCCTTAAAGTCAACAATGTGACCGTAGTCCTTGTCGACACCGTCAAGGCGATTTGTACGGCAGATGGCTTGAAAAAGGTTGTGATCGTGTAGTTCGTTATCGAGATAAATGTAGGTACAACTTGGCGCGGTTGAAGTGCTCGACTCCAAACTCACCTAGATGCTCGACGGTGATGATTGGCGTCCCGTCTCGGACGTAGTCACTCTCGTGCAATGACGAGCCGAACGGTCCTGTCTTCACGTCAGCGATCTCCCCCAACCGCTTCACCTCCCACTCGCCGTGGAAGCCGGGGAGGCGGGTTTGGCCGGTGAGGAGTTGCTGCATGGCGGCCTGTTTGAGGTCGCGCTTCTTGGCGATGAGCCG
>JAYVSE010000363.1:0-24146 GCA_043775635.1 Planctomycetaceae bacterium
TGCTCGCTATCCTCCAATAACGGGCTTATCAATCATTAACAACAGACAATACTATTTATGGCAGCAAAACAATTAATCTTCGACGAAGCCGCCCGGCAGGCCATCCTGCGCGGAGTGGCTAAACTCTCCCGCGCCGTCATCGCGACCCTTGGACCCAAAGGCCGCAACGTCGTGCTCGACAAAAAATACGGTTCTCCGACCGTGACCAAGGACGGCGTCACCGTCGCCAAGGAAATCGAACTCGAAGACCCCTACGAAAACATGGGCGCCCAGATGGTCCGCGAAGTCGCGAGCAAGACCAGCGACGCCGCCGGCGACGGCACCACCACCGCCACCGTGCTCGCCGAAGCGATCTATCGCGAAGGTCTGAAGTACGTCACCGCGGGTGCGAACCCGATCGGCATCCAACGCGGCATCCAAAAGGCCGTTGCCGCCGCAGTCGAGCATCTCGCCAAGATCTCCAAGAAGGTCAAGGACAAGGAAGAGATCAAGCAAGTCGCCACCGTTTCCGCCAACTGGGACACCACCATCGGCGAAATCATCGCCGACGCGATGGACAAGGTTGGCAAGGACGGCACGATCACCGTGGAAGAAGCGAAGTCCATCGAGACGACGCTCGACGTGGTCGAGGGCATGCAGTTCGACAAGGGTTATCTCTCGCCTTACTTCGTGACCAACGCGGACACGATGGAATGCAAGTTCGAGGACGCCTACATCCTGAATTACGAAAAGAAGATCAGCAGCCTCAAGGATTTGCTGCCCGTGCTGGAAAAAGTTGCCAAGCTCGGCAAGCCGCTCATCATCATCGCGGAAGATGTGGAAGGCGAAGCGCTCGCCACGCTCGTGGTGAACCGCCTGCGCGGCACGATCAACGTCTGCGCCGTCAAAGCCCCCGGCTTCGGCGATCGCCGCAAAGCCATGATGGAAGACATCGCCATCCTGACCGGAGGCAAGTGCATCACCGAAGACCTCGGCATCAAGCTCGAGAGCATCGGCTTGGAAGATTTGGGCCGGGCCAAGTCCATTGTGGTGGACAAAGAGAACACCACCATCGTCGAAGGCTACGGAAAATCCTCTGAAATTCAGGGCCGGGTCAACCAGATCCGCCGCCAGATTGAGGAGACGACCTCCGACTACGACCGGGAGAAGCTCCAGGAACGCCTGGCCAAGCTCGCCGGCGGTGTGGCCGTGATCAACGTCGGTGCGGCCACCGAGACGGAGATGAAGGAAAAGAAAGCTCGCGTCGAAGATGCGTTGCATGCAACGCGTGCAGCGGTCGAAGAAGGTATTCTTCCAGGCGGTGGCGTTGCACTCCTTCGCGCAAGCGGTAGTGTGAAGCCTGCTGATTCGCTGACCGACGACGAAAAGATCGGTTACGACATCGTTATTCGGTCATGCCGTGCACCGCTAACCATGATCAGCCAAAACGCTGGCAAAGACGGCGGTATCGTTTGCGAAAAGGTTCTCGGGATGAAGGGCAATATGGGCTACAACGCCTTGACCGACACCTATGAAGACCTTGTCAAGTCTGGTGTGATCGACCCCACGAAGGTAACTCGAACTGCGCTTGCCAATGCAGCAAGTGTGTCGACGTTACTGTTGACCAGCGACGCGCTGGTTTGCGAAAAGCCAAAGCATGGTAAGGACAAAAAGTCCGGTACCGGCGGCGACCATGACATGTATTAACAGTTTCTAATCTGTTATCCAATCAACGAACGGCCCGTGCATACGCAGGGGCCGTTTTCGTTCGCATTCACGTAAATAAGTGGCGCCTTACGCTCCGCGAAAGAACGCGCTTTCGCGGAGCGAAAGGCGACTAACGCCACCAATCGAGATCGTCACTGATCGGAACGAGTGGACATCTCATCGATGTCAAAGCCGACGCGAGCTCACTCGCTGCCCACGCAAAATCTTCCACTTCCAGCCGGTACTCTGGCCAAGCGGAACTGGATGGCCAGATTTGATGCGGTGCAGGCCAACGGTCTGCGGACTTCGTCCACTGGATTCGAGCAATCAATCGCGGGACTGATTTCGAATCGGCATTAGTGGACTCGGCATTCGGAAGCGGTGGCACAAATGCCGAAACCCAAGGAGCCTCATCGCATACGTTGATTTCTGTTTGCGCAGTATCAGTGAGTTTAGCATCGGTTCCTGCCATCCGTCTTGCAACAGGCGCGGTACCGATCACAGTCATCCGCTCGGGCATCGGAGCGGCGGCAAACGTCCGAATGCCATGCTCCGTTTGAAGACATTCGCAAAGATTGATTCGAAAATGCTCATCACCGCCTGCTAATGCCAATGACGCATTGCCCGCGTCGAGATGGTCCGCTAGCTGCTTGATAGTCCAGCCAAACCTTGGGTCGCGGTATTCAGGGGCCACGTCGCATGCTGGTCGCAAAACAAATCGTCTCGCGGTGTAACGTGGATGGGGAACTGTCAAATCATTGGCACCTCCCACAAGAGAGCCGTGCAAAACAACGTCCAGGTCAATGCATCTCGCTGCCCAACGCTCGTGTCGCTGCCTTCCTAGTTGCTGCTCAATCGCTTGCAACCACAGCAAAACCTCCCTTGCCCGCGCTGTCGTTTCAAAAACGGCAACACCGTTTAGAAATGAGGATTGACCACTTGGTCCACCCATCGGTGGCGTTTCAAACAGTCGGCTGGAGCGAAAATTCTCGATCTCGGGCATCGCTGCCAATTGGCGAGCAGCCGTCACGATCAGCGATTCGCGGGTACCAAGATTGGAGCCGAAGCTAACCAGGCATTGAGGCACTTTACCGCTCCCCGGCTATGAACGCTGGATCAATCAACGTGATCGGAAACTCGGACACAAGCGTTTTGCACGCGACCTCACGCTCCTTAGCAATCCTTTCCAGGATCGCGAACCGCTGCGGGTCGGCTAGCGCTCGCGAGATCCGTTGCATTTGTGTATCGGTCAGTGGGCTTTCATTCACACTCATAAGCACCAATCTATTAGCTTTAGGGAACCGGCTCAATCGATCACTCAAAAACCGTTTGTTACCACTCATGCCAATTAACGACGACGACGACACTCCGGACTCGGTGTTTTGGACCGCTATTTGTATTGAAATGGGCCTAGGAGTCGTTGCCTTAGGGCTCGGGTCGTTGACTGGAGTCGATGTTCGGCAATGGATTCCTCCCTTTGAATTTAGCCAGATGAATGACATTTTCGGTGGCTTAGCGATGGGAGTCGCCGCTGCCATTCCGATGTTAATTGGAATCGAATGGCTCGAACGCATTGATTGGGAGCCGATTCGCGACTTAAAAACGCTCGAGGAACTACCAATCGTGGCTTCGCTACTCAAACTAACTTCTGGGGAGCTGATTGCAATTTCAATCGCTGCCGGAGTTGGGGAGGAGCTGTTGGTTCGCGGCTGGCTGATGGGTTTGATCTGTGGCCAACTTTCGACCGCAACACCGCTTGTTATTGGGTTTGCGATTTTCGTTAGTTCCATCGCCTTTGGGCTGATGCATCCGATCAGCAAAACCTACGCTTTGGTCGCAACCATCATCGGCTTATATTTGGGAGCACTCGTTCTCTGGACGGGCAACTTATTGGTCGCCATTTCGGCCCACGCTGCTTACGATGCTGTACACATGCTGCTCGCAAAACGCCAAAAGAAGGGTCAAAAGCTATAATGTGACAGGCAAAAACGTCCATCGCAGCCAAGGGCGTTTTAATTCACATTGCCGAAAAATCTTACCCAGCCTCTATGAATTACCATAGCCGATCAATAATAGTGTCGGGTCATTCACCTCATTTGCACGGACTTTTCTATAGAATCGCTATCAAAGCTGAGTTTCGAACGTGAAAGTAGTGAATTTGCTGGCAATTCCGCCTTGGGTAGTTACTCTTTGATTCGAATAAAGCGATAGCGATTGCTGTACGGCATTTATTCTATTTTGCAGCTTGATTTTGTTTTCCAAGATCGTCGGATTTTTTATTGTGTTTCAAAAACTTTCGGATCGTTTTAAAGGTTTTCGGCGTGGGCGTGGATACCGAAAAGCATTTCTGTCAAAGCGACAGTTTGAGCGAGCGATAAGTCGAGAGCGAATCCGCGCTTCGCGACGAAGAATTCCATTTTGCGTTGTTACCATCAACGTTCTCGATTCCCGTTTAGCGGTCGCGAAAGTTGCGAGAGTTCTACTCCGCAAGTTACGGCAAACAGACGAAAAAGCTCTTTCCGCAGACAGTGATTTTGCGGTGTTGCTGGTTGACACGTCCCTCATCGGCGGACGGGCGGTAATCGATCGGCTTAAGCTGCTCTTCGAGGACTACGGTATCAATGTCAATATGGAGTTGCAGGGTCATGATCCGCCGACCATCGACGGCAATGGACCTGATGATTTTTCGGATGAGTCGAATATTCGCGAAATAGTGCCGCCACGTGTGGTTTCTGTTGGCGGCAGTTTGACGCGAGAGAACTGGGCCGAATCGTCTACTTGGCAGTCGGAGGTTATTCCGTCGACCGAACGCCGAAACTTGGCGTCCGATCCAAGGAACTATGGGTTTTCTCAGCGAGCCAACGAGATTGTTTCTACTGACGATCCGCTAGTTGGTTCGTCGTCGGTTTCTGGAGCTTTGAAGCGAGGAGTCGATATTGGTGGTGCATTGGTGGGACTAGTGCTCGCTGGCCCGTTGCTACTCGTTGCGATGATTGTGATTCGGCTTACCAGCCCTGGGTCTCCGATATTTTGCCAAACTCGTGAAGGCTATCGAGGCAAGCCTTTTACGATTTATAAACTGCGGACAATGGTTGCGGGCGCTGAAAAGTCACAACAGGCGCTTCGCGAACTCAGCCATCGGGATGGTCCTGCATTTAAAATTAAATCAGATCCGCGTGTCACGAGGATCGGTCGTTTTTTGCGAGCAACCTGCACCGACGAGCTTCCGCAATTAGTCAATGTATTGATTGGGGACATGTCGGTGGTTGGACCGCGGCCACTTCCTTGGCATGAAAGTCGTGCGTGCAGTCATTGGCACCGACGTCGGTTGGATGTCCGGCCAGGGCTGACCTGCTTTTGGCAAATCAACAAGTCGAGTGTTGAAACTTTCGATGACTGGATGCGTTTGGACCTGGAATATGTTGATCGTCGCAGCCTGTGGGTTGACACGACACTCATTTGCAGAACGATGTCGGTCGCACTACTAGGTCGCGGTGGTCATTGAAGGACAACCGGATAAACCCGTCATCTGATTGCGGCTACCTGCGGTATCAGAAGTTTGCCGACGTATCAATTTGCCGTCGGTTGATTACAATCGTTTAGGATCGTTCGATCAATTAGTGGGATAGGCTTCCAGCCTGTCGCATTGAAAATGACAGGCTGGAAGCCTATCTAACTTCAAAAGCCGGACAGTTATTGATCGAGCAGTCCTTACGTCAAACATGAGATCGATTACGATCTTCAGTCAAACAAACACTTTGATCCGGCTTGAGCGAATTCGCAGAAAAAATGAGTTCCCTGGTTTCAAATGATGCAAATTCACAACCGAATATGGTTGGTATCTCCGTGAAATCGGTTCCGCGTGTGGCCGTCGTTATGACGGTTCACAACGGCATGCCGTACCTCAAGCCTGCGGTTGAGTCGATCTTAAGCCAGACGCTAGTAGAATTCGAGTTTATCATTGTCGACGACGGGTCGACTGATTCAACCGCAGATTTTCTGCGCTCGCTCAATGATCCTCGAGTGGCGGTGATTTGCCAAAAACAAATGGGCCAACAAGCGGCAGCGCATCGAGGCATTGTTGCTGCCTCAGCCAATTACATCGCGCGGATGGACAGCGACGATATTTCTGATCCTAGGCGGCTTGAGCAACAACTTTCGTTCCTTGACGCCAATCCGCATGTTGGCTTGGTCGGTTCGCAGATCACTAGACGCGGTGAATCAAGCAGCGGATTGTTGTCTCATTTCCCCACAGACCACGATCAGATCGTTGATGATCTGTTCCACAATCGACACAGCATGTGCAATCCAACAACGATGTTTCGACGTGAGCTGTACTTTACCGTGGGTGGCTATTGGGAACACAACATCGCTGAAGACTGGGACCTGTTTTTAAAAATTGCGGACCACGCCAAGCTTGCGAACCTCGATGAGCCACTGTTGTCATATCGCTTTCATACCGGCAGCATCAATGGACGACGGATCGTCGAATCGCAGCTCTACAATGAATACGCGGCACACCTAGCAAGGCAACGCCGCGCGAACCAGCCTGCGACCACGATTGCGGATTTCATTGCTGGGCACCGGTCGCAGCGATTCCCGCACTCGTTCTTCTTTAGCCTTGATTGCCATTCTGTTGCCCAGTACCGCAAGGCTGTCGCAGAAATTCATTCGGGCAAGCCGATCGTTGGTTGCTTAAGAGCGCTCTATTCAATCTCGTGTTCGCCTAGCCGAATGGTTCGTCGAGTCAAGAATTTTTTCACCTACAAGAAGGCTTGATGATGCTCCAAGCCGCAAATTTATCGCTCGACCTTGATAATAAATGGGCATACCTGCGCGCCGCCGGGCGATCCGATTGGGATGAGCGCGGCGGTTATCTTCCGCTTGTCATTCCACGCATCGTGGACTTGCTCGGTGAAATAGGCTTGCCGTTAACAGTGTTTACGGTCGGGCGAGATTTCGAAAAGCAGGAGAACATACCATCGATTGAATTGTTCAAATCGCTGGCACGCTACGAGTTTGCGAATCACTCATACAACCACTTACCCTGGTTACACACGATGACTCGTGATGAGATTCGAAATGAAATTGAGCAGACTAGCCATGCGATCGAAATGCATTTGGGTAAGCGACCACTTGGGTTTCGCGGGCCGGGCTTCAGTTGCCCGCCCGAAGTGCTGCGTGTGTTGGCTTCGCATGGCTTTGTTTACGACGCATCCCTGTTTCCGACTTCGATCGCACCGATCGCGCGGGCGGTTTTTATGTTGCGAAGTGGTCTGGATAAAGCTCAACGGGAAAAAGCATCAAAGCTCTATGGCGGCTGGAGTTCTGCTTTCCAATCCAACCGACCGTACCAGCGGACGATCGATGACCAAAAGATGTGGGAATTCCCCGTTTCAGTAATGCCTTTCTTGCGAACGCCGATCCACTTTAGTTACTTCACGTTTCTCGCTGGCTTTTCGAAGCTCGCCGCGAAAGCATACTTTCGTAAAGCAATGTGGCTCTGCCGCGCGACCGGAACTTCACCATCACTATTACTCCATCCTCCGGACTTCATGGGAAAAGAAGATGATGCGGACATGGCATTCTTCCCAGCGATGAAAATGAGTCGTGAGTCAAAACTTGACATCGTGCGTTGGGCGTTAAAACTCTTTGCCAGGATGTTTGATGTGATGCCCATGATTGATCATGTGAAAGTACTCAGTTTTGACTCCGATGAAATGCCATTGGCGTTGAATCGTGAAGCCGTTGCAACTCGATAGATGTACATTTTTTGGATCTTGTTTCATTATGATCGACTTGGGTCAACACAGTGTTCTTGGAATCGATGTCAACGCGATCGACTACGACGCTGCGGTACAAAAAATCGTGACGGCCGGTCGATTGCAGAAATCGATGACTGTCACTGCGCTCGCGGTTCACGGTGTGATGACTGGTGTGCTCGATCGCACTCACAATTACCGGCTAAACCAATTTGACCTTGTTTGTCCCGATGGCCAGCCCGTTCGGTGGGCGCTGCGCCATTTGCATGGTTGTGACTTAAAAGATCGCGTCTACGGTCCCGAACTGACACTACGACTTTGCGAAGAAGCAGCGAATCAAAACGTCGGCATATTTTTATTTGGTGCCAATGAAGAGATGCTTTCTAAATTCGCTGAACGTTTGACTCAACGCTTTGATGGCTTGAAGATTCTCGGCATGCGAGCGTCGCGTTTTCGCCAGTTGTGTGAAGCTGAACGCGATGAGTTAGCGAAAGAGATCAATGATAGTGGTGCAGGAATGTGTTTTGTCGGCTTGGGCTGCCCTCGACAGGAAGTGTTTGCGTTTGAGATGCGAGAGCGAGTCCACATGCCGCTGGTTGCTGTGGGGGCCGCATTTGCCTTTCACGCCGGACTTCTTGAACAAGCACCGCCTTGGATGCAACGCAACGGGCTTGAGTGGTTTTATCGTTTGACACGGGAACCAAAACGGTTGTGGCGGCGCTATTTGTTCCTAAACCCAACCTTTCTGGCTCTTTTGGCGTTGCAGCGAATCGGCATTTACAAGGGTCGCACGGATCGCGGCATGAAACCGACGAAAGAGGTTTTGTTCGGCTAGGACGGTGCGGAAATTTGTTTGCATGAGTCGACAACATTTCTGCAAATCTGTGGGTAAACTGTGGGCTATCAATCGATGAGCGACGTTTTGTAGCGTTTAATTCGATCCTACCACTCCCACCTGAGGTCGCGGTTCATGCGTCTTTTGTTTTGCCAATTTACCTGCTTGCTGGCGACTTTGTTCGCTTGCCCCTACGTCAGTGCCGATGTAATACTTCCGAATATTTTTGGTGACTCCATGGTTCTCCAACGAGATCACCAGAATCCCGTTTGGGGCAAGGCTGCACCCGGCGAACAAATAACCGTTTCGATCGATGCTCAGAAGCATTCAGCGGTCGCAGACGACAAGGGAAACTGGCGAGTTGTACTGGAACCAATGGCGGTTGGCGAACCAAAGGTACTGGCTGTCAACGGCAAGAATGAGATTCGATTCACTGACGTCTTAGTGGGAGAAGTTTGGATTTGTTCAGGCCAATCGAATATGCAGTGGGCCGTTAGTAACTCGACCAATTTCTCGCTGGAAGCACCGGCTGCAAATTACCCTGGCATCCGGATGATCAATTTTCCACAAGTTGGCGTTCAAGAACCGGTCTGGTCGCATGACCAACGTAAATGGATGGTTTGCAGTCCCGAAACCGTTGGCGGCTTTTCTGCCGTCGGTTATTTTTTCGCGCGGCAACTTCACCAAACTTTAAACGTCCCGATTGGCATGATTAACAACGCCTGGGGCGGGTCTGCCTGTGAAGCTTGGATCGAACGTGAGCGACTTGCCAGCGATGCGCAATACGCGCCGTTGATGGAACGTTGGACCACCATGGAGACGCGTTATGAAACACTGTCGACAAAAACCGATCTCGACGAACAGGAAAAAGCGGAGCTAGGAAACCTGAAAAAGCAAATGACCGGCAATCAACGCCCCGCCAACATTTACAATGGCGTGTTGTCATCGCACATCGGTTTTGGCATTCGTGGTGCGATCTGGTATCAAGGCGAAAGCAATGCCGGCCGCGCCTATCAATACCGCGAATTGTTCCCACTTATGATCTCGAACTGGCGCGACAAATGGGGACAAGGTGATTTCCCGTTCTATTGGGTTCAGCTAGCAGACTTCAAAGTTGAAAAGTCAGAGCCTGCCGACAGCGATTGGGCCGAACTTCGCGAAGCCCAAACCATGACGATGTCGAAGCTCCCGAAAACAGGCCAGGCAGTCATCATCGACATCGGCGAAGGTAAAGACATTCACCCACGAAATAAAGTGGACGTGGGTATGCGGTTGGCTCGCTGGGCTCTTGCCAACGAATATGAAAAGAAGATTCCGTTCCGCAGTCCCGAATTCAAATCGATGGAAGTATCTGGCAATAAAGCGGTATTAACATTCGACTACGTTGGCAAGCGCTGGCGGCCATTTGACGTCGCTGAGCCGATCGGTTTTGCGGTCGCAGGTGACGATAAGAAGTTTGTTTTTGCCAACGCCAAAGTACTTCCTGATGGACGCGTTGAAGTGTCAGCCGAAGCAGTTCCAACGCCAGTTTCTGTTCGCTATGGTTGGGCCGACAATCCAGTCTGTAATCTATTCAGCCAAGATGATCTACCGCTGACGCCATTCCGCACTGATGATTGGCCCGGCGTAACGGCGGGTGCCAAATAAGTAAGCGGGGTTGTCTCGTTTCCTGATTCATCGAAGTCGTATGTTTTTGCGCTAACGGCTTTCGCGAATGGCATCGTTTCATCGACGCCTTGATAGCGGTCGTAAACCTTCGGTTTTTCGCCTCGCTCGATGTGGAAATTGCCAAAGTCGGGAAGCGTTCCGCAATTTTTCTAATCAACCATCTTCATGACGCCAGCAAGCCAACTGGCCCCACTGGCAGGGTTTCTTAACTTTAGCGTTGGCGTCATAATCGTTAAGGTCGTGTTTATCGAACCCACCGACACGTCCCCAACATTCGGTCTAACCTGCTTCGAACTTATTGGCTCATTTTTCCGTGGTTAGATCCGATACCTCATAAGCCGGCGCGGGGAAACAGGGTGGTTTCCCCCACGCAAGGTCCGGGATGGTGTGAAGCGGTGATACGAGTGGGAAACGTACCGCCATTAACTTCACTTTATTCCTCGCGATAAAAAACTGCGGTGAGGTGAAACTTGGGCGTTTCACCTTGCCGCTTTTTTTTTGCACAATCTTAACTATGAATATCATCCCCATCGAGGATCCTGCCGACAAACGACTCGATCCCTACCGCAACTTACGCCACGAAGACGTACAACGCCGTGGACCGCAGTTCATTGCGGAGGGTAGATTGGTCGTAAAACGTCTGTTGCTCAGCCAATACTCAACCGCCAGCATTCTTGCGGAACAGGTTCGTTTGCTAGAGCTTGAAACGCTCGTCGACGAAGCGACACCAGTCTACTTGGTAACTCAAGACGTGATTCGCGACGTCGCCGGTTTCAATTTCCATCGCGGATTGCTGGCTTGCGGTCAACGTATGCGATTCAACTCAATCGAATCGCTTGATGAGCACTGTATTCACGATGATCACGGACACGGGGCGTTGGCCTTGGCAGCGATCTCGCTAAATGATCTTGAAAATCTTGGCAGTCTGCTGCGCACCGCCGCGGCATTAGGGATTTTTAACATCATCCTCAATTCACAAACCGCTGATCCGCTGTGCCGACGTGTGCTACGAGTCAGCATGGGAGCAGCGCTTAAAATGCGTTACTTTGATCTCGTCGATCCGCTCGACTGGTTTGAAACGAATAAGCGATCAGGCAAATGGCAATCCATCGCCACCACACTTGCACCGGATAGTATCCGACTAGACGAAGCGGCGCAAGGCAATGAATGCAAAATGATCGTCATGGGAAATGAAGGCGACGGACTGCCTGAAGCGATTCAGCAGGCATGTGTCATAAGAGCAAAAATTCCGATGGCACCAGGAATCGATTCGCTCAATGTCGCTGTCGCTGGAGCCATCGCACTTTACGAATTCACTCGCGGTAGGCGTATCAATCGCAACTAAGAACCAGCCAGTTTCGCAGGGTGGCTGATTGGCGATTGTTGTTTTGATGGTTGGCTTGCCCTGGATTTTCAGTTGCTGGTTTCG
This sequence comes from Planctomycetaceae bacterium, assembly GCA_043775635.1. Taxonomy (GTDB): domain Bacteria; phylum Planctomycetota; class Planctomycetia; order Pirellulales; family Pirellulaceae; genus UBA6163. Next base: position 11,381 of record JAYVSE010000363.1, read on the forward strand.
TGGATTTTATTCAGCTCTTTCGCTGGCTTCAATAGCTGCTCCATCGATTCTGCTTTGCGAAGAACCTCTCCGTATGCACAGGGAAGTTGATGCAGTAGCAAAATGACAAATGCGACCTTTAATGCGATAGGTCTAAACGCAGTAAATCGTTGGTTTTTTCGACATATGAGCGGCAAGGCGCTAGCCGCCGGTACTGTCCGGAAATACCGGCGGCTAACGCCTCGCCGCTCACGAACGTGGCGCTGTCTAGTCAGATTCGACATTCGCAAAGCGACGATATCTGATAGTCTGCAACGCAAGTCCCAGGATGCGTTGAGAAGTGTCACACCGTTTTGCTACAGCCGACGGCTTCGAAGATCCCGATTTCATTCAGCTTGATTTCGAGCATGTCAATCTGCTGCTTCGTCGGGTGCTGTAATGGCAAACGCGCCGGTCCGCAATCGACGCCGAGTCGTTTCATGAACCACTTAAACGTCGCGATGGGGCTTGGACCGCCCGCGATCAACGTGTCGATCATATTTACAGCCAGCAATTGCAGTTTCCCTGCTGTCTGCAGTTCGCCAGCATCGAAGGCTGCGATTAGCTTTTGGTAAATCGGAGCGGCAAAGTTGTACGTGCTTCCAACTGCACCGCGTGACCCGATTGCAAATGACGACAAGAGTTGCTCATCGCGTCCAATGAGTAGGTCGTATTTTCCGCCTTCGAAATCTAGGCAACGTTTGAAATCTTCGAGACCTTCGAATGTAAATTTGATCCCGGCGAGATTAGGAATTCGGCCGGCTGCAATCTTCAGAAAATCATAAACCGGAATCGATACGCCAGTCATCGAAGGAATGTGATAGTAGTAAAATGGAAGCCTGGGTGCTGATGCGGCAACTTGTTCACACCACTGGACAAGACTTTCTGCCGAATTCGGCTTGAAGAAGAAAGGAGCCATACAGGCGATGCTATCGGCACCAATCGATTGCGCGTGCGATGCGAGCTTCTGACAATCGACTAACGCAGTGTGGCCCACATGCACGATGACGCGCAGATCTTTCGGAACTGTCGCGATCCATCGCTCGGCGATCTGGAGTCGTTCATCTACTGAAAGCGACATGGCTTCGCCAGTCGTCCCGCAAATGAAGGCACCGATGACGCCATCGCTGCGTAACTTAATTGCATAGCCTTCAATCGCGTTCAGATTGATCGTGCGATCGGCGTGCATTGGGCTGAACGGGGCAGCAATCAGACCGTTAGTTTTGGAAATATGCATAGATAGTAAGCACCCAGTTATAAGTTTTTTCGATTAGGACAGTTCGATTAATTAGTGGGATAGGCTTCCAGCCTGTCATTTTCAATGCGATAGGCTGCCAGCCCAGGGCTGCAAGGGTATCACATTCAGGGAATCCCGCAGCCTAGCCCTGCGGATCGTTGGGTTTTTCGCTAATAATCCATTCTCAATCACCGCCGCACCCGACGTACGCACGCTCGATTGCCGAAGGCAATCGGGCGTGCGTACGTCGGAGAGACATAGTGAAGCTATTCAGGGTAGGCAGAAATCGAATTATCCGCAGGGCAAGCCTGCGGGATTTGTAGTCACTACACACCCTTACAGCCTATTCCATCTTGGATTAATCGCTCACTTACTTCGAAGCCGCCAAATAGGGTCAACGGGTTTTGATTTGTCGATCAAGACTTCGACAACGCGGCCTAGCAGCACAAGACTGGGTTGATCGTTGGGGAACTCGTGAACCAGTGTTGCGAGTTGCCGTGCAGCAGCCGAATAGTCCCCACATTCAAAGAGCGCCAAAGAGGATTCGTATTTGTCGCGCATCGTTGGCCAAGTCGCTGGCTCTTCGTAGGCGAGTTGAAACAACGTGATCGGTTCGTGAATCCCGACGACGCCAACGGTCGCGATCCGGCGGATATCGAATGGCTTACCTGAAATCGCGGCTGCTGTCGACGCGGTAATCAATGCTCTCACGCCAACCTGCTTGGTGACACCCTGAACGCGGCTAGCGGAATTAACGACGTTGCCCAGTGGTCCGTACTTGAACTTAATCTTCGATCCCGTATTGCCGACTCGCGCTAGTCCCGTGTTGATGCCGATCCCAAAACCAAAACCATCGGGCGTTACTTCACTCCATCGTTTGCGCAGTGGCTCGGTTTGGGCAAGCATTTCACAGGCGGCTTTGCAGGCCCGTTCGGCATGGTCCAGTTGTTCACCCGGCGCTCCCCACATCGCCATTAGCTCGTCACCGATATAGTCGACAAGCACCCCGTCGTGTCGCATCACGCAGAGGCTCAATTCCGTCAAAACATCGTTGATCCACTGGATTGTGCGTTGCGGACCAACGCGTTCAGCGACGGCACTAAAGCCACGAATATCGCAAAACAAAACGCTAACTTCTGCGTCTTGGCCAGAGAGCAGGTCTTGATTGCTTTCCAATTGCTCGGCGATGCGTGGAGAAAAGAACTGCGTTAACGATGCCCGCCGCTGCTCCTCACGCTGCCGTGCCAAGCCTGATGAGACTGCACCGGCGAGAACCTCCAGAAGCGCAGCTTCTAATTCACCGATTGCCATGCTTCCTGCACTTCCACCAAGCTCACGATCGCCATACAAAACCCCGATCGCTTTGCCCGCCTCGTCGGTGATCGGAGACGCGACGGCACGTTCGAGCAACATCAGCGATGAGCCGGCGCTGTGCATGTAATTCGTCGGGTCGTAGATCACGGTTTTCCCTGTACGAAGCACACGGCCAACCAGCCCTTCGCTAAATTTCAGGCTATCAGGATCGGAGTTGGTTTCGGGGTCCGAAAGTCGCACGGCACGTGGACGCCATGCGCCGCCTTCGTAAAGTAAAATCATGACCCGGTCGAGATCGATCATATCCGCCGCCGCATTACACGCAGCGTCAAAGAAACCGTCAGACCCAGCAGCTTGGCGAACGACTTCGAGCGCCGATCGAACAAGGTCGACCGCCGCTCGACCGCGAACTTCACCTTGGTCACCATCCAAAACATTGCGCAGTTTTGCTTGTGATACACCGTCAAAGACACCTGGTCCAATGGCGATCGTTCGGAAATTGGTCCTACCGTCACCAGGAATCGAAGATTCGCTTAACGACAACGACTCATCAATGATGGAAACTTGGATGGCGCGCCGTTCCGGCAAAACGACCCGAACGGTTTCGTTACAGACGTATTGTTCCCCGGGTGGTAGTAATTGGCCTTCGTCACCGATTCCGAAAGTGAGCCGGGTGTGAACGTTGATTACACGCATTTGCGAACGCGTCGATGATTCAATGCGAATCGCTTGCCGAGGAATTCCTCGTGCTGCCACAGGCGCCATCACCAGCCGCCGATAAGTGACCTGGTTTTGCAACTCCATTGCAGATGGGTCGGATTCCTGTTGACGACCGACCTCCAGCGGTGGCAGCACTTCGCCGGACCATAGCTCGCGATCGTCTTCAAAAACGCTGACCTTTAGCTTATGCACAGTCGCTCATTCCGATGTCTTAAAGTTTCCTCATAAAGCACAGCCGTTGCGAAATTAATGGCCAATCCGGCAACTAACCGTGCTAGTCTACTTGAAGATACTCGAATCGGCGAATTGTTGCATTCGGCGAGCCAGCCAATTAGTATCGTATTCGCTTTAGGCCCCCCAAATTCGTAGGTGCTAGGCGGCATAATCCCACCTATTACCCTACGCCTCCATTCCTTTTGGCCAAATCAATGGCTACGCGGTGAAGTGAAATCGATGCTCAATCGCTTTGTAAAGAGTCTTGTACGAACATCCACCAATCGCCAACGGGTCGCCGATCAACGCCGACGGGAGTTGTCACGGCGGAAAAAACGGCTCTGTAGCTTTGAGTCTCTGGAAACCCGCCGACTGTTGGCTGCCGATGTCGAAATTGGCGCATTAGACAATAGTTCAAGCTACTCCCGAAGCGTTGCAGGCGGCATCGCTACTTACACGCCAATCATCGCCAGCTCCCAAATCGGTGCGTCGTTGATTGGATTGGATCTGAGCAACGGCCTCGATGTAATCGTCGAAACCGCGACGGCCGCTGCGGCGCAACCTGGCGATATCACCGTCACTGATCTAATTCAACAGTCTGGTGTCGGCGTTCCAACACTAACACTAGGTGCCGACCGTGATATCATTATAACGAATGGCATCGAAGGAGCTGCTGGCATCGGCGACCTCAACGTCGTTTTAAACGCAGACCGCGACGCTGCTGGCGGTGGACGTGTAGAGATCGCTGATCCGGGTGTGATTACGACCCAAGCTGGAAACATCACCATCGGCGGCGGGCTCAATCCAACAACGACGCCAGCAATCGGTCGCGCTGGGATTCCAAGCGGAGTAATGATCCAAGGCGCGACACTGCAAACGGCATCTGGTAACGTTCTTGTGAACGGGAGAGGGGCCGATGGCAACGACTCCAATGCGGACGGCGTATTCATCTCGACAGGGCAGCCCAATAACATTGTGACGGATTCGGGGTCGATCACGATCAACGGAACCGCTGGTAGTTCTACCGCTGCGGACAGCGATGGAGTACGATTCTCCGCCGCCGCAGCGATCGTTACGAACACTGGCGTCATCAATATTACTGGTCTTGCCGGCGGCAGTAGCACCAGCAATGACGGAGTCGAATTTCGTGGCGGCAGCCGAGTCAGCTCGTTCGGACAATTGGCCGTGGGGGCCGTTACTGTTTCTGGAACCACTAACAATACATCGAGCTCGGTCTCAGACGGGATATTCTTTCAGAATTCATCCGTGGATGTTAACGCCGCCGCGATCAGTTTTATGGGGCTTAGCACTTCACCAGTAGGAGGAAATGATAACGACGGTATTCACTTCGATAACGCGACCATCACATCAAGCGGAACGGTGGTCCTCGCTCCAACGGTGGGCGTCATCACCATCAACGGCCGGAGCGACACTCCCGTAGGAGCTAATGCCAATGGCGTACTTGTGGACAATGCCACCAACATCCGCGGCAATGATGCTGCCATCAACATTCTTGGTACGGCGACCGGATCCGCGACAAGCAGCCTGAATGATGGCGTTCAAATCACTGTCAACTCCGTTGTCGAAACGATTGAGACGAATATTGCCGGTCCGATTTCAGCCGTTGGAACCGGAGCCGGTAATTCTGGTAACGGCGTTTCCTTGACGAATTTAGCGAGACTCGGTGGACTGCGCAGCCCCGTTGATGTTCAAGGCACAAACCTCAATGCTAACGCGAGCGGACTTTTTGTTGATGTAGGAACCGTGATTCAGGGTTCAGTGTTGGACCTGAACGGGATTTCGCAAAGCACTGATGGCACTGGAGTGACGATCGCTGGTAGCGTGGATGCAGACAATGTTTTGGTGATTGGCACGAGCACAGCCGGAGTTGCGACAAACGTCGCTGGGTTTGGTATCGATCTTGTTGGCACGGTAAACAGCGCTGGACCTGCGACATTATCCGCCGTTGGTCGAGGCTTTCGACTTGCCAATGCAGGCATATTTACGCAGAACGCACTCACGCTTGAAGCGGTGGACGATCCCAGCGGTATCAACAATATCGACATCTCGAATTCATCGTTAACTTCAACCGCAGGGGATGTTGTGTTTGATGTTGGAGACAGATTATCAATTGATTCGGCCACTTTGATTTCAGCCGTTAACGTCACGGCCAATGTCGACCGCTCAATCATTGATCCCGACGCAAATCAAGGTGGTGCCGCCCTGATTCAAGCGGCTTTTACTATCACAGGGAATATCCAGTTGAGGGGCGGCGTCGATGCGGATCAATTCGCAGTGATTCCCAATGTGACGTCAAATGTTGACGGCGGTGGAGTTCCCGGCGTCCTTGACTTCATCAACCTCAATGCCCTTGGTCAGGATGTCAACGTTACGACGAATCAACTGTCCATCCCCAGCATCATCGCCGTTGTAAATTTCGTCAATCTTGAGTTGATCAATGCTTTCAACGTCAATAATGGTAACGTTTCCGGCGACAATGCCAACAATGCAATGGTGTTACGGGGCTCCGCGTTGTTAACGTCCGTTGACAACTCTGTCATTCAAGTTGTTTTTGATCCAGTACCAACAGGCACGGTTACAATTAATGGTCTCAATGGAGACGACAGACTTTTAATCGACCTTACTTCTGGGTCGCCCAGGGGTGCCATCAACTTCAATGGTGGCAACAATGCAAGTCCTAATTTAGGAGATCAGATTTCAATCGCCGGCACTCCTCCCGTTGCCATCAATTCTCTCGATTTTAATTATATAAATAATAATGATGGCTCGATCGTCATCAATGGTGCAAGCACGATCAACTATGTAGGGCTGGAACCAATCACATCATCTGTCGATGCCGCCGATGTCACGCTTAATTTTGACACGCTCGGTGAAACGATTTCTGTTAACCAAGTCGGCAATACGATCACGGTCGACTCCTCCAATGGCGAAGTCACATCGTTCGTCGCACCGACCGCACACCTAACCATGAACACTGGCGGTGGCACGGATATCGTCACGGTCGATGGCTTGAACGCCACGCTGACGGGAGCATTCGTCATTGACGACCCCGATTTACCCAAAGACGACACGGTTTCATTCAATAACACCAATTCCAACATCATCACCGGCAGTATCGACCTGTCCGTTTTGAACGTCGATGTGAATGCAAATTTGAACGCAGATGGGGGTATTATTTTTGGACGCGGCTCCAACACTGGACTGATCCGGACCAACAATGCTGCGATCACGTCGCTTGGTGACATCGCCTGGGACGAGCTTGTTAACCTCCTTGGTACGACAACGGTAAGTACCGACAATGACTCATTGGTTTCCTTTCGCTTTCCCGTGGAAGGTCCGCAGGGCTTGACCGTGACAGGCGGTAGTCGAGTTGAGTTTAAGCAACCTGTCGGTAGTGTAACGCCGCTGGCAAGCGTGACGGCAACAGCGACTGCGGGCTTGATCCGACTGGATGATGTTACAACGACCGGTGCACAACGCTACAATTCGCCCGTTGTCACTGATGGCGGTGGTGGGTCGGTCAGCGTGATTGGTGGGTCGGTTTCGTTCGCCTCAACAATCGATAACGCTGCCGTTCCAGCAGACGACTTGGTCATCAACGCTTCGACGTCACTGAGTCTCAGTGGTGCCATTGGCGTTGGCAACGCCTTCAATATCGTCGACATCACGTCGTCATCAGGGCTCACACTCAACCAGAATATTGTTGCGACGAAAAATATTGTTTTATCCACCATCGATAATTCGGCGACGGGACAAGACATTGTCATCAACGGCACAGCACAATTGATCGCGCCAACGTCGATCACTATCAACGCGGGTGACAATGTTAATTTCGCGTCAACCACTACCGTCAATACAGCTTCGCTACTGATCAATGCCGATACGGTACTTGCTGATCCGGACCCCGGAGTCGGTTCGAACGTTACGGTATTGGGTACGATCACAGCGAGCCTCGGTACCATCGTAACAACGGGTACCGACACGGACCTGTTTTCAATCAGACCCCAAGCAGGCACCACTTTTACGCTCACTGCAAGTGATCCCGCAACCACTCCTGGCGACCGATTCGATATCAACGCAAGCGGCGGCAACGTCACCATTGACGTCGCCACCAACGCGATCATCTTGCCGGGCGTTAAACCCATCACAACCAGCGGTATTGAGAATCTCAACCTCAGCAACGTGGGTACGCTTACCGTCACCGGAACCAATTTGTTTGATCTGATCGTTGTTGCCAAAAATCCCGGTGTCGCTGGCGGCGATTTGCTCACGATCAATGGTGGAACTCCGATTGCGATCAGCAGTGTCACAAGCTTGGTCATCAACGGATTAGGCGGCGATGATTTTTTTGGATACAACGCGACCACTGGCGCCATTTCCGCACCTGTGACTTTTAACGGTGGCCAACAAGACAACACCACAGGTGGCGACTTCCTACGGATTGATGGATCATTTACGACGCAAATACTGAACTATACTGCCAAGGGTATCGACGGTAACAACGGCAGCCTCGTCTTAGACGGTGCAACGGTTACATACACCGGCCTTGAGCCGATCAGCGCAGGCAACTCCGTCAATACAGTTTTGAACTTCAGCACCGGTGTCGTCAACAACGCTACGCTGCGAGACAATTCCAGCGTCAACTTGATTGAAATCATCGACAACGGATCGACGTTTGAAGACACTCAGCTCCCCAATCCCACAAATAGCCTGACGATCAACCTCGGTGTTGCAGGCGATACGCTTAACGTTGCCGCACTCGATCCCGCCTACGCCGCTTCACTGGTCATCAACGGCGGTGCGGGTGTTGACAACGTTCAAGTCAATGGTGTCACAATTTCAAATACGCCTGGTCGAGGTCTCGATGTCACTGGCGTTGAAACGCTCGGCGTTACCGGCAGCACCTTCAACAACAACAACGCGGACGTCGGTGGTGGTTTGCGAGTCGTCGGCGGCATAGCGACGATTAATAGTTCCACGTTCTCGAACAACGTCGCAACTGGTCCCGCAGCCAATCAAGGTGGCGGGGGCATTTTCATCGCTGGCGGTTCGATGAACATTCGAAACAATAGCGTTATCAACAGCAACTTGGCCACTGGCTTATCCGGTAGCGGCGGCGGTATCTCCGTAGGCTTGGGCGGAACCTTGACGGTCTCCAATTCGACGATTTCGAACAATACAGCCAGTCGCGCTGGTGGTGGCATTGAAACTAGGTCGGCCAACCCCTTGTTGTTGACCAACGTAACCTTGACCGGCAACTCAGCCTTGCCTGTGCCACTCTCCACCGCTCCTGGAAATGGTGGTGGTCTGCACGTAACCGGAGGCGGCAACGTCACGATCGTCGGCGGCACGGCGATCAACAATCGAGCTTCCGCTGAAGGCGGCGGTCTTTGGAACGACCTAGGAACCATGACGATCAGCGGCGGAGCTACTATCCAACGCAATTTTGCAAACGGCAATCTTGATCCTCTTAATGTTCCGACTGACCTTCAAGGTGGAGGTGGGATTTTTAATAATGGCGGTACGCTGGTCATCAATGCAGTTGGCGGTGCCGTTACGATATCCGATAACACCGCAACCGGCTCTACGTTCGGCAGCGGCGGCGGCATTCTGTCGATCGGTGGCAATGTCACCATCACCGGTGCACTAATCAATCAGAACTCCACCGTTCGTGCGGGTGGTGGATTGGAAATCGTTGAAGGCACGGTGACGATCGTCAATTCTTTGATCGATGCCAATCGAGCTGCCACACAAAGCCCACTGACCGCCAACCCTGGAAACGGTGCCGGTCTGCACATCACCGGTGCAGCATCGGTCACGATCGACGGCGGTAGCGTCACCAATAACATTGCTGAAGCGGAAGGCGGTGGTTTGTGGAATTCTGCAACCGGCACGCTACGTGTCACTGGGTTGAATAATGCGGTCGCCATTACCGGCAATATTGCGCGCGGTAATGCTGCACCTGGTATTGATGGAACCGCCGTTCAAGGAGGCGGCGGCATTTTCAACAACGGCGGCACATTAACGCTTGATGGTAATCGCACCACCAAGAACATCGACATTTCAGGCAACGCTGCAACAGGTGCCGTCAACGGCAGTGGCGGTGGCGTGTTAACGATTGGCGGAACCGTCGTTCTTAACGGTGCAGATATCAGCGGCAATGAAGCCGTCCGCGCCGGAGGCGGTGTCGAAATCGTCGCTGGGACTGTGACCATCCTGCAAACAAACATCACCGGTAACGACGTATCCGCCGCGAACCTTTTGGGTCTTGGCTTGGGCGCAACCGCTGGTAATGGCGGCGGTCTGCACATCACTGCGGCGGCAACCGTTGTCTTCGATGGTGGCACGGTCAACAACAATATTGCAGCTTCGGAAGGCGGCGGTCTCTGGAACTCCGCGACAGGTACCCTGCGCATCGAGGACAGCCAATTCAATACCGTCATTAGCAACAACATCGCCCAGGGCAACGTTGATCCGGCCGGATCACTGCCGACACTGCAAGGCGGTGGTGGTGTCTTCAACAATGGCGGAACGTTGCTGTTCAACAATCTCGGTGTCGGCAACACGATCACGGTATCTGCGAATGCGGCGACCGGAGCAAGTTTTGGCAGCGGTGGTGGCATTTTGTCGATCGACGGCAATGTCAGCTTGGCTGAGGTCGAAATCAATGGTAACGAAGCGGTGCGCTCGGGAGGTGGCGTCGAAATTGTCGCTGGCACGTTCACTATGTCGGCTGGACAAATCACCGGCAATGACGTTTCCTCTGCAAACCTGCTTGGTCTTGGACTGGCTGCCAGTCCCGGTAACGGCGGTGGTCTGCATGTGACCGGTGCCGCAAACATCACAGTCACGAACGTCGGCATCACGAACAACGTCTCCGCGCGAGAGGGTGGTGGCTTATGGAACAACAGCGGCACGATGATCATTCAGGGCGGAACACTGATTGAGGATAACATCGCCAGTGGTCCCGCAGCCGATGACGGAGGCGGTGGGGTTTTCAATAACGGCGGCACGTTGATCATCACGGGTGCAACAACCACGATCGCGAATAACGTTGCCAACGGAACGCTAGGCAGCGGTGGTGGTCTTTTTAACTTCACTGGCGGCACGCTATCAGTCACCGATGCGATCATCAGCGACAATCGAGCCAACCGTGCCGGTGGTGGTATCGAAGACGCATCCGGTGCAGGCTTTGGTACAACGATTCTTCGCGGCCAACTGATCGACAACCTAGCCGGAGTTTCACCTGCAATCGCAGCCCCCGGCAACGGAGGCGGTCTGCACGTCACAGGTGCCAGCAACGTGTCCATCGATTCAGCCACGATTCAGGGAAACATCGCGGCAGCAGAAGGCGGTGGGATTTGGAACGACCGCGGGACAGCGACGATTCTGGACGGCACTACCTTTAATGCCAACATCGCTCAAGGAAACGCTGCCGATGACGGTGGTGGTGCGATTTTCAACAATGGCGGTTCGCTGATCATTTCCGGTACTTCAACTCTCATCCAAAACAATCAAGCGACTGGCACAAGCGGCTCAGGTGGTGGGATCTTTAATCGCGCCGCAAGCTCGGTCACGATCGCTGATGCAACTGTATTCAACAACTCGGCTTCATTGAGCGGCGGTGGTCTGTTCGCCGACGGCGCTGGGGCAATCACGATTACTCGCGGAACGATTTCAAATAACCGAGCGATCCGTGGTGGTGGCGGTGGAATCGGAGCGAGCAACGGTGGCATCACTGGTTCACTGACGATACGGAGCAGCAATGTCTTGAGTAACAGTGCTGATTTTGGCGGTGGCGTGGCTATTGTTATGGGGACTGCCATGATCATCGATTCAACAATTTCGATGAACAGTGCTGGGATCGGCGGCGGCTTACTTAACGATGGCGGCACATTGACAGTGGTTGGTAGTACGGTCTCAGCCAATGCAGCTACTCGCCCGATCGGTATCCCTGGCACAGGCGGTGGCATTCGCTCAGGTGCAAGCGGTGCAAGCAATGCATCATTGACTGTCACTAATAGCACAATTTCTGGTAACACCGCTCAAGGACTTGGTGCTGGAGTTCAAATCGGACTGGCCAATTCAGGAACTGCTACCGACAACGCACTGTTTACCAATGTGACGATTACTGGAAATCGTACGGCTGGAGTCACTGGTAACGGTGGCGGATTGCAACTGTTTAATAGCGCCAATGGAAACGTCGTACTGGTCAACTCTATCATCGCTGGCAACCGATCAGGAACATCGACGGCTGACGATATTTCCATGGTGACGGGGATTAGTCTCAATTTGGCTAACTCGTTGTCGAACCTGATCGGCGATCCAGCAACCGCTGGTGGACTTACAAATGGCGTAAATGGTAATCGGGTCGGAAATGGCAGCGGTGGTGTAGTTCCAATCGCTACGATTCTTAATACGACTTTAGCTGACAATGGCGGTAGCACCCTGACACATGCTTTGGTGCCTGGAAGTCTCGCGATTGATGCTGCGAATGCATTGATGGCTCCGGCCTTCGATCAACGAGGTACAACTCGACCGATTGATGGCGACAGCAACGGTTCACTAATTTCCGACATCGGTGCGTATGAAGGGGAAATGGCGATCGCAGTCTTTGTCGACGACATATCTGTGAACGAGAGCGTCGGTAACGCGACAGTCACTGTCCGCCTACCCAATGCCATCGCTGGCGGCTTTACGGTCAACTTCGCCACCGCCAATGGCACTGCAACTCAGCCCGGTGATTACACCAGCCGAACAGGAACGTTGACCTTCGCCGGTACAGCGGGTGAGACTCGCACGTTCACCATTCCCATCATCAATGATTCCGTCGTGGAGTCGTTGGAAACGATTTTGATTGGCCTGTCCAATCCATCGAACCCACTGGTGATCACCAGCGACACCGCGACCGTTACGATTACTGACAATGATGCTGCTGCGTTATCCGTTGCTGATGTCATCGTCAACGAAAACGCGGGAACGGCGACTATGACGGTCATCGTCAACAACGCGGTTCAAGGTGGCTTTACAGTCAACTTTGCCACTGCCAACATCACCGCGACACAGCCCGGTGATTATACAAGCCGCACCGGAACACTGACGTTTACCGGAACCGCCGGCGAGTCGCGTACGTTTACGATTCCGATCATTAACGACGCGATCGTCGAAGCCTCCGAAACCATTCGCGTCAGCCTTTCCAATCCATCCAACGCTGCAGTCAGTGCCAGTGATACAGCCAACGTA
>JAYVSE010000364.1:0-3683 GCA_043775635.1 Planctomycetaceae bacterium
CCAAAACCCCCAGTCACACTAACTGAAGCCCTCGTATTGTAAATCATCAGCAAAATTCTCGCGACCTCAATCCGTCCCGCAAACCATGTCATGCACCCCATCATCAATCGGCGTCCGATCCCTCTTGTCAGCTCCGTGAACGGTTACTAAAAATGTTGGTTCGAACATACAGTCTACAATGATAGTCCAAACGTCATGTCGTCCGAACGGCGAACGCCACGATTCACCGATGTCGCGGCAAGAAAAGTCACCATTTCGAAAATCAGTGGCCGCGACTTCGGTGAATCGATTGTTCGTCGGATTTCGATCGCGGGCACTTTCTCGCAGCGGTCGTGAGTATACCAAGTAGATCGTTAGAGGGAATCACGGCCGTCACATGTTATCGTTAGTACCCGAACAGATTCCCACGCGCGTGAGGTCGATTGCAAAACGAATATACATCGATACAAACATTCGCGAGCGATATAGTTGCAATTAATATAAGTGCTATCGCGAACATCTTTGGTCCTGTTGGAAGCCGGCGCAATGTTAGCAATTCAATGCCAATTGACGCGATAGCTGCGAATGCAGGTAGGATATCGCCGAAAAACGAAACGAACGGTCCTCCGGGAATGGACCGTGTTACGTGCCCGGAATAAAAACACGCGAAACACGCAAACGCTACCATCGAGATAAGCAAAAAGGGATCAACCGCGTCTCCTTCGACTCGATCATTTAGTCCCATTTGTTTTGATCCGACGAACTTGTAATTATCCCGGTTCGCGAACCGGATAACCGGATTGTGGGTAATTATCCCCGGTTGGTCAAGTTAATTATCCCGGTTTGAGACCAGTTATCCCGGTTTGAACCGCGTCAATTATCCCTGTTTCGTGGCAGTTATCCCTGATCTGCCATTTTGGCAGTACACGGGGATAATTAATTATCCCTGGTTGGCTGCCGCGTGATCAGACCGGGATAACTGAACCACACTGGTAATAACGTGACACCAATTTGGCTGATTTGATATTGATCGATGTACTACGCTTGATACTATACAGATGTGCATATTTCAAAATTCACAGTCGAAGTTTTGGCAAAATGATTGTCGTTGACTTGGACATGAGGACAGCCGTGACGAGTATGCTCGGCTTGTGTTTGATTGCATGACCGAACATATCGAAGCCGCGTTAGCGATTTCTTATTTTTGGTCGTGCCCTGGCAAGGTTTGTTTTGTTGCACGACGACATGAACGCGACCCACGCGGCACTCACGATTTCTTCGACAGACACCTGCCGTCGCTTTGCGACTATGGAAATGGACCGTAATATTTTTCGGGCTTGCGTCCCAGGCTAGCAAATGTCGTCGCGTTGCGACGGAGGTCGTTTTGGATGGTTTGTAACAGTCGCCGCGCCAGCTCGCTGGGAGATGGTAACGCAGACAGTAAATTCCATTCTCCAACTCCGACCGAGTCGATCATGTTTTCTCGCCGCCGCCGCCAGCAACCGTCACTACAGACTCGTCACCGCTTATCCAATCGACTGCAGATCCAGGCATTAGAGCGACGCGAAATGATGGCCGGTGATGGACTATTGCTGGGTACAAAAGTCGCCGATGCAGCACCAGCGATCATCGCCAGCAAAGGCGCATTGACGCCAACGAATCCGCTGATCCCGACTAAAACTCCGATTCAACCCGGTGCCGCGTTTGCAAACGGTGTGGTCACGGTTACCGGTTCCAGCGGTAACGACAACATCTCGATTTACGCTGACCAAGGGCAACTCGTCGTTCGCGAAGTTGTCAAGAACGTAACCTGGCTCAGCGTATCGTTGCCGACGGTAACCAGCATCGTCGTGAATGCCAACGCCGGAAATGACTGGGTGAATTTGGATCCCAATTCCATTAGCATCCGTGCGATTCTTCGCGGAGGAGCAGGCAACGATATCTTGCAGGGAGGCAGTGGTGCCGATTATTTGTATGGCGGTTCAGGCAATGACGAACTGCATGGGCGACAGGGAGACGACGTCCTCCATGGCGACGATGGTGATGATCTGCTGATTGGTGGCGACGGCAACGACATCATCTACGGCGGAAATGGCAATGACTATCTACTTGGCGGCAATGGCAACGACTGGTTGATCGGCGAAGCCGGTGACGATCAGTTGTTCGGCGAAGCGGGCAATGATGCGATGTTCGGCGGCGACGGAAATAACCTACTCAGCGGCGGTGATGGCAATGACTCGCTTTACGGTGGCAGTGGAATTGATGCCATGTATGGTGGCTCAGGGGATGACTATCTGCGCGGCTTCGCAGGTGACGATCGGATGCGCGGTGAAGGTGGCAATGATACCATCGACGGCGAAGGCGGCAGCGATATTATCGATGGCGGCCTGGGTGACGACTATCTCGTTGGCGGCTTTGGAAACGATGTTCTGAACGGCGATGCAGGCAATGATTTTATGGCTGGCGGCGATGGCCAAGATTGGCTTGTTGGCGAGGATGGAAATGATGAGATGTACGGTGGCGCGGGCAACGATTGGATGCAGGGCGGAAACGGAACGGACACTCTCAATGGCGGAACGGGAAGTAATCAAGTTTATCAATTGGTCGCCCCAGGCTATGTCGAATACGGCACGACGAGCCAATCGTTGAGTTGGGGCGATGTCGGTGATTTTTTCGGCGATGTTTGGGACGGCATCTCCGGTGCATTCAGTTGGACGCTTGACAAAGCGGAATCGATTGGGACGCGATTTTACGATTGGGCTTCGCATATCGATGACCGACTGGTACGACTGGGAGGCGACTTAGCCGGTGCACTTAGCCATTGGCCATGGAAGGCTGAATTCTGGACGGGCCTTGGTCGTTCGATTATTGATGTACTCGAAGTCGTCGGACTTACGGAAGCGTTTGAGATCGCTTCGGAAATCCTAAAGCCTTGGCAGCGAGGAATGTCCGCTTCTGAAATTTCAATCGCAAAACAGGTTTTCGGTGATTCGATTCCATACGATCGAGTTCGCTTCGATGAACACTCGCTGCTGGCTGCAATCGGTCGAACTCATACCACCGGTTACATGATTAACTCCACGTCTGACATTGATGACCGAACGATGATTCACGAACTGACTCATGTTTGGCAATACGTCAAAGGTGGACTGGTATATATTCCCGAAGCGATCGCAGGTCAGAACAGTGCAGAAGGCTATGACTTTGGCGGAGTCGCAGGACTAACGACCGTGAAAGCTGCCGGTGGTCATCTGTCGCATTTCAATGTGGAACAGCAAGGCGAGATCATCGCTAGTTATTTCGACCTTCGTCAGCAGGCGAGGACATACGAAGTGCAAGGTCAGATCGCGCCGCTCTCGATGCGACAAGAATTGGACGTTTATGTATACTTTGTTAAAGAAGTGTCCACGTTGACGGCTACCCAGCTCGACACGCCTGAACCGACCAGGGTGAAGACTATTAATCCGATTCGGTTTCCCGTATTGATTGCAAATTCGACTTCACCGAAAGTCGCCAAACCGGTTGTCACTGAACTCACCCTCAAGCTTCCGGCTGCGAACGTAGATTCGCTGCTTCGACTGTACTAAGTCCGATTCGAGACCCCAGCCAGCTTGCAGACTGTCGTTTTATTGTGGTGGATGTCAATTAGCTCTTGAGGGCTGTCGTTGGCCGCGCTATATTACCGCGATCACAAGCGGCGTGGT
>JAYVSE010000365.1:0-7628 GCA_043775635.1 Planctomycetaceae bacterium
TGTCGCTCAGCACCACGGGGCGCGATAATAAATCGGACCTGCTTATCTACCTGGCAACGCTCGCGGGATGACCCGTGAAAAGTGCTAAACTGGAACTAATCCCATTAGCAGAAATAGTACAAGGCTAACCGAAGTTCGCTGAATCGTTTTTCGATGACGTCGGCACCACCGCCAGCAGCGAATAGCCAGCGGCTCGCGATTCGCCACAATTGGTTCACCCGCTAGATAATGCTCGATATCCATGGCCAATGCTGTGGCCGACTCGTACCGCTCGTCAATCTGATGCGCCATCGCTCGCATGCAAATAGCTTCCAGCGCTTTGGGGATGCGATGATCGAGACGGCGCGGTAGCGAGGGAGGCGTATGCTGCGCGAGTTCGATCAGTTCCAGACGACTGCTACCGGTGCGCGGGGGTTGGCCGGTCAGGATCTCATACAGAGTCGCCCCCAAAAGATAGATATCGGTCCGTTCGTCCGCCTCTTCTGAATTTCCAGACGCGATCTCTGGCGACATATATACTGGCGAGCCCATGATGGTGCCCGCTTGAGTTGCCGACGAACCGACAATCTTTACCTGAACGATGGTCGTTATTGTGGGCTTTGAAGCGGGAAGTCGCGGCACGATCTTTGACTCCGTATGATTGAGGAATTCAGCCTTCTTGTCCCCCGCTAATGTTTTCGCAAGTCCCCAATCAAGCAATAACGCTTCGCCATAATTGCCGAGCATGATGTTATCGGGCTTGATGTCACGGTGCAGTACGCCGCGGCTATGCGCATAAGCCACAGCGCGACAGATACTAACGAACGCCTCCAACAATCGCAAAAACTCAACCTGTCGTGTCCAATCGTCAACGGTTTTGCAAGAATGAAACGAGTTCCACCGCTGCTTCAAGCTACATCCCTGCACTAGCTTCATGATGGCGAAGAGATCACCCGCTTTGTCCCGCCCCAAGTCGTGCAGTGGTACGATGCAGGGATGCTCAAGCTGCCCCATGATTTGTGATTCGACGAGAAATCGTTCCTCCATGATCCGCCCGTTACGAAGCGGATCTCGAATTTTCTTGAGCGCTATCAGTCTTCCCACATGCGAATCTTCGGCAAGCCAAACTTCGCCCATGCCGCCTTCGGCAAGAAACTCTTTTAAGAGATAGCGTTGTGTTGATGCATGTGGTTGGCGCAAGTTTTGTAGGTCAGCACCCCGTGCAATTGGAGAATCGCCGTCAACTTGGAACAGGGTTTCGTATTGTTGTGAATGTGTCTTTTGCTCAATTGATCCGGAAAAGCCTGGTTGGAATTCATTCAAGTCACGGAGGAAGCCACGCAATTCGTCTGCCAAATCGGGATATTGGGCCAACCATTGCTCAAGAACGAATGGTTCGCCAGAGTTGAGAAGATCAAAATAGCAAGCCGCTGCTGCATCTAATCTCGCTTCTCGATTTTCGAGTTCCGATTCGGTGCCTTCCATAAGTTATTCCTCAGTCGTCTCCTGCATCAATTCGCGAAGCCGTTTTAGCCCTCGGCGGAGTAACCCGGCGATTGCAATCTCAGTCTTGTCCATTTGAGTAGCGATCTCGGCTGAGGATTTGCCTTGCAAATGGTGCAGTGTGACGGCGCGGCGTTGATCTTCGGGTAAGGACTCGATCGCGGCTGACAGACTGATCAATTGTTCGTTTCGAATCGCACGGTTATCGGGACTGGTGGTTCCGCCATCGAGATATCGTTCCAAGCACATCGACGAACTTGTCAGCGCATCCTGCAAAGATTGCTCCAAGCCAGCATCTCGTTTGCCACGGCGGAACTTGCGCATTTCGTCCGCGAGGTTTCTGGCCATGATGCGCCTCAACCAACCACGTAGTTCGTCGTCGCTTTCACCCCGGAACTGCTTCAGCCCCCTGTGAGCTTCGAGCAGCGTCTGTTGCACGATATCCGAGGCGTCGATCTTCGCTTGGAATTGAACCTCGATCTGCATCTGTGCCAGCGCCCGCAGGTAGGGGCGCCATTGCTCGAGCGTCTTGGGTTGATCCGGCGGCAAGTCCATTGGTGTTCCTCATTTTGTTCCTGGAATTGGCATCGCCATCAGTCGCTTTGTCTTGATCGATGGGTAGCTTGTAAGTTTTCTCGAGCGAAGGGGCTTTTTGTGTGTTATCACCGTCTGTGGCTTGAGGTCGCGTCGCAGCGCGTGCTTTATCGATTGCACTCGGTTTTGCGGTTTTTGATTTTACTGCTTCGGATACTGCGTTGAACAAGCTTTCAATCGCAATTGCATCCGACAGCAGAGGCATCACGCTTTCGAGCAATCGCTCCGCGTCACGCGCCAAACCTAGCCGCAACGACTTGCCAAGATCCTGCAACGACTTCCGCAATTGGCCCCACGCATTCTGAATTTCTTGCAACACTTTTACCTCGTCCGCTTCAGCAGATGGTCGATCAAGAGTTGATACGCGTGCGGACACGAGATTGGCTGCAGATTTTGTCGCTAGTTGCATGGTGATTCGATTGACCGCTAACGTGAGAACCAGATCGCCTGAACGACCAGTCGTCGTGCCTCCCGCGATCGGCGGTGCCGCGATGGATTTTGAAAGGCCTGCAGCGATTGAAACCGGCAAAGTTTCTGCAATGCCTAATTGAAACGATCGCTGCGGTGTTGCTCCATTGGAACCACGGATTTCGGCAGTCAAAGAATGCACTTCCGTCGGTCTGTTTCCTAAGTACACCCAGCCACCTCGTGCCAACGGTGGTACATCGGCGATGTTGAGATTGAATATGCCCTGCGGCTGTGCGATGGCTACTATCTCTACATTGCCGCCCACTTGAACGAAGGTATGGGATCACGCCGCTATTGGCCACGATCAAATCGGGCTTACCGTCTCTTGGTCCAAGCACAACTGAATCGTCCGGCAGAGTGATTTGGCTGCCCCAGTCGAAAACTCGAATCGACAGCGGTCCTTGCCCCACGTCCGTGATATCCTGAGGTGCCTTGAATTTCAAATCTCCCGTCCCGTACACAATCGTCACGGCGTTATTGTCACTCAACGACGTGGCGATAACATCGAGATTGCCATCTCCATCGAGATCGACGACGGCGAGACTGGCAGCTTGGCGGTTACCGCTCACTCTCTCGGTATAAACAAACGAGCCGTCACCGATCCCTCGGAAAATATCCAAACCTTCATTGATGCCGCCGCCAGCGACAAGGTCGAGATTGCCGTCCTTGTCAAAATCTCCCAGCGCGACGACCGCAAGAAACAGTATCTTCGGTAGCTCCTGGAGCTTTTGGGGCTCGAATGTTCCATCACCCCGTCCAAGCAGCACCGATACGTCGGCCGAATCAAAGTTGGTTACTACCAAATCGAGGATGCCATCGTGATTGAAATCCTCCGCGAGAATGTCGCGGCGATACGTCAACAAATTGGCGTGGTCACCAACGGGATTGGGTGTTCGAAAGGCACCCACGGAAAACTGTCGTGGTGCCGAAAACGTCCCATCCCCGTTCCCCAACGAGACGCTCACCGTATTCAAGCCCGTATTCGTCACCGCTACATCCACGACCATGTCACCATTGAAGTCGCCCAATCCCATCTGCGACGGACCGACGCCACTGGCCCTAAGTCCTCCGTCAGTGACTTAGCTTCAAACGTATATTTCGCTGTTGAGTTGATTGAAGCGACTCGAATAGTGAACTGCTGACCGGCTGACGATGATACGGTCGCTTGCCGACCCACGACTTGATCATGACCATCGCGCAGCAACGAACTTTCACCGACAACCTGCTGTCCTTGAGCGTCAAGAATCTGTAGCTCGATCTGCTCTGCATCGTGATCCGTACGGTCCGTAATGGTGAGCTTTCCGGTCGCAGATGATTTGACCCGGAACCAATCGGTGTCGGCTACGTCCAGAGCAAGCCGCGGAAGAGTGCTCGTCACGACCGAGCCCAAATCGGTGGCAGTCGCTAACTCGTCATTCGGCTTAAATCGATCATTGAGCGGAGCAGGTGGCGGATCGATTGGCAACTTGCGGAAATAAATGTCCTGGTTACCGTTGCGAGTGTCCGTCCAAGCGACGTAGGCATCCGTGTTGCTCATGGCTAAACCAATTGTGTCACCTAGAAAATTGATCGGTTTACCGTTTGCATTAGTTAGGATCGGTTTACTGTTTCGATCATTGAAGAATCCCTGGTCAGCGTCGAAGGATTGATCGGTGACGCGAAAGTTGGGGCCAAATGTCTTGCCGGCGTCGGTACTGCTGGCGCCGAAGACATCGATGAGGTGCATCTCAGGATCACGGAGAGTGTCATACCAAACCAGCCCGACATCTCCTGCGGCATTGACCTCCAATCGCTCCATGAATTGGTCGGCAGTCGCGTTTTCAGGCGTGCCGTCAGACCGCTTGCCGCCGTTGTCGTCATTCACTGAGCGAGAGATTGTGGTATTGGGAAGCTTGATGGACTTCCACGTACGGCCATAGTCATCTGAACGTGCGAAGAAAATATCAGCGGCGTTGACTGGGTTTCCCAGCGAATCAAATACCGGTAATGGTTCGGCGACATAGAGGAATCCTGGACGCACTGGATCCGCGGCGATCGCGCGAGTGGGCACCGTTCGAAATGAATTGTCGCTCAAGCCCGCCGTCAACAGTTTGGCTCCCGACCCGAACGGAAGTCCTGTAAAATCCTCCTGGTTCGGAACAAAGAATGTCGATCCTGCATCTTCGGAATGATTCACCAGGAACCAGGCACCAGCGAAATCGGCAACGGATATATCGCCCTTCGCTCCGACGGCAACTCGTGCCCAGTTTAAGTAGCCAGTGCCCTCATTCGTCTCCAAACCTGTATTCGATTTCGTTCGCAGAACGGAATCGATCACGGAGTTGTCAAGTTTTTGTGTTCGAGGTTGCCAAGTTAGCCCGCTATCCTCGGACAGCGCGATCATTGCGTTGCTGCCGCCAATTGAATTCGCTTCACCGGGAAACTGGCCGGCTGGATAATAGCGACCCCACGTCACATAAAGATTGCCATAATTCGGATTCGACTTACCATCGGGAAGTGTAAGCACATTGTCGACAGCCATATCCGGATAGATCTCAAATGGCACCTGGCTGACGCCATCGTAAACATGAGAAGTGACTGCGACCGGTGACAACCAGGAGATACCACCGTCATCACTTCGCGATACAAAGATTCCGTTGTTTGCTTCGAACCCCATCGCCCGCTGCGCTCCACCGCCAGGGTTCAGTATCGGCGGTTTGCTGGCACCTTTAAACGTTGCTGCCATATAGCTGAGAAAAACATGCCCGTTGCCGTCGATGTTAATAGTCGGATCGGATGCACCCTGTTCAAATCCACTTGGCAATGTCAGTACTCGATGCTCCCACGACAAGCCTCCGTTGAGCGAGGTCGCCACAGAAATCCCGGCGTATCCCGTCGACCGCAGGGAGTCATCCGCTAAAGCCACCACGACATGCATAGGATCCAAGGGATCCACGGCCACCGAGGGACTGTTTTGTGTGGCAGCATCCGTTGTGATCGCTTGATTGGATAAGGCAACGCTCAAATCGCTCGTGGTTGGTCCCGAAATCGCCAATCCAAAGTCAGGAAGAACCAGTGCTCCACTTGCCGACAAGCAAAAACGATTTTCGAGCAACTCGAAAGCGAGATCGAGAACGCCAATTGGATGAGGCGATTGCAGCTTATCTAAAAATTAAAGCGGCCTGCACGCAATTCCAATTCTAGAAGAGGTCTGGCGATCTTCAACGCTGCGCCTCGTATCGCCTAAAACGTCAAACAGTGCCATTCGTACCGGACATTTATTCCCCGGCCGATCCTAAGTCGCGGCAGTCGTTGGTTTCGTATGTGTGCTCGCCAGATATGAATCCTGTTACATTCTGCCGACTCTTACGAAAACAAAAAAATTAGCAAGTGAAAGAAAAAATGACATTGGCGCAAGTAGGGCAGCTCCGATCCAGTTGTCAGTTAAAACGCACAGTAGTCCATAAATAATCGCCGCGACACAGCCAAGCAACGCGCAGCCCCGGCCAATGAACAAAGCGAAATCTGCGAACCATGAGTAGGCGATGCCTCGACGCGAGTTCCCGTCGTCTAACGTTTCCGGAATTGAATTGTCGGGAGAATCGGGGATAGTAGGAGCTCCTGGATCTCGGCAAAAGTCGGGATCTTCGGTGCCGTCAACCAGGGTGCCACAATTCCAGCACGCGTCGAAGTTATCCTCGACGAGTTCCTCACATTTAGAACACTTCCACATACTTCGATTTCTCCTTTTCGTCGCAGCCGCCATGATCAGGCTTTGGCCGAATTCGAGGCTCTGTGCGCTAACCAAGTTTCGCCTGGCGGCGGAGTACAAATCGGTTCGCAGAGAATCAAGGCGACACAACCTGGGCAATTGACCGCGTGATTCTCGCGAAACTTGTTCGTTGCAGTTCAACACTCACGGGGAGGACATCGTTCATTCGAAGGGCAATCTGCGAATAAACATTATCTAGATCTTGCCGTACCGGACCAACAGCCCCAAGAAAGTTTGCCCTTCGGCAGCTAGGCAAACTTCGTAAAAGTCCTTGCCAAACGTCGCGACAATGAATTCGCGGTTCGATTCAACTTCCTTTTTGGTGATGAATCCGCTCATGATTCCACCCTGTTTCCGCTCGGTAGCTTTGGTTTGAGTTCAAGGTCTTCTGATCGTTCCACAAGAAATAAGGCGTCAAAAAGAGTACCGTTGACCTCGGGAAGATTCGATCAACAGGAATCGATTCGCCAGGACGGAAATCAGTTTCAGAAGCGTGTAGGTAGTTCGGAACTTATCTCAAAAGTAGTCCGAAAAGAATTTCCGAAATCGCGCGGTCAGTTTTCCCGAAAGCCACGCCTTGTTACTTGTGGCCGACCGAGGCCGTGACAAATTGAAACGCGAACCAAACAGGAACACGACCATGAAAGTCAAGACAAGTGTCAAGGCTGGTGGCGGCAATGACTTCGGAGGCTAACTCCGAGCGACTGTAGCCACAGCAACGAGACGACTGATAACCAAGAGCCTCCGTGCCGCCGTAATTGGTACACGGAGGTTTTTTTTACCCGCAGCTTGTTTTGAATGGCCAAGAAATAGTTCGAAGACGCGGTCGATTTTCAACGTCTTGACGCCTAGGTTCAGAGTGCGGTGCTTGCTCTCTCTCTGCTGTTAAGTATCGGCGGCAATGACGCAGACTTCGGCAAAGTTGCACCGTCGGACCCACCGAAACAAAACGAAGATCGGTACTGCGGCGACGATTGTAAGGCCAATGCTGCGAGTTGGAGGATCGCGAAGGCCAATCTGAAATATCGACAGTCGCCCGGCGGCAAAGAGAAACGCTGCAAGCAAGCGGCCCGGTATCGCGTCAGGATCAAGGAACAGGCTGCCACCCAGATCGAGCAATCGGGAATCGTTCAATCGGGAATCGTTCAAAATGAACAATTCGATGCGTCCGACGACCGGTGCGAGGGCTATCACAAGGACAATTCGCAAGAAAATTCTTGCTGCGACCGACCAAGCTGCTACCAACGCTTCACCCCGCCGCCCCGATCGCCACTGCAAAAGTTCTGCTGCTCCAGTTGTCGTAAGGCTTTACGCACCGTCCTGATCCGTGAAC
>JAYVSE010000366.1:0-12220 GCA_043775635.1 Planctomycetaceae bacterium
GTTCACGGATCAGGACGGTGCGTAAAGCCTTACGACAACTGGAGCAGCAGAACTTTTGCAGTGGCGATCGGGGCGGCGGGGTGAAGCGTTGGTAGCAGCCTGGTCGGTCGCAGCAAGAATTTTCTTGCGAATTGTCCTTGTGATAGCCCTCGCACCGGTCCTCGGACGCATCGAATTGTTCATTTTGAACGATTCCCGATTGCTCGATTCCCGATTGCTCGATCTGGGTGGCAGCCTGTTCCTTGATCCTGACGCGATACCGGGCCGCTTGCTGGCAGCGTTTCTCATTGCCGCCGGGCGACTGTCGATATTTCAGATTGGCCTTCGCGATCCTCCAACTCGCAGCATCGGCCTTACAATCGTCGCCGCAGTACCGATCCAGAGAATGATCGGGAGAGAAAAACCGACCCAACCCTAGCCGGCCAGCCACGACCCATCAGAATAATCCAAGATCGTCAGCCCGCTGCGATCAAGTCCCAGCGGCCACCGCCAGCCACTCCGCCAAAATGGCTAAATTTCAAACCGCGATCGACACAGTGTAAACTACCGTGAAAAGTATTGTTATTGGCCGTGCTTTTTGCAATGGTGAGCGGCAAGGTGCAAGCGGGATGTTGATTTTGTTGTGTTTTGAATTTTAGCGTGCAAATCATAACCCGAATGCGTAAGCGAGGGATCGCAGTAATCCCTCGCTTACGCATTCGGGTTACTAAATCAACAAGCGGCAAACATCCGCACCGTAAATGATTAACGATTTTAGCGATTGTCGCGTCGCAGGTGGCCGGCACTCGTTTGAAAGTAACGTTGCTGTCTGGCTTTTGTATCAGTGCCACCCTGAGACGCCGCTGCTTGTGCTTGCCGCAGGTCATCCAAGTTTGCGGCGCAGTATCGACAACCAGCTTCTTCAATGTGAAATCGGATGTAAGCAGACGCGTCTTCGTCGAGTATGCCCAGGATATGTTGAGACAATTCATTTCGATCGGGACAGGACAGTCGTCGTCGTCGCCAAATGACGCCAACGCTATGCAGACCTGCATCTTCACGACCAATCACCGTGACCAGTCTTTCTCGTAGCCCTGCATCGTCACGCAATCGCCTTTCGATCTCGGCCAATTGCTCTGGAGGCAATGCTTCTTCAAGGAACGCGCTTAGCTGTGCATCGGTAGGTTCCATCGCCACTCGCCCTCGTCAATGCGAATATCGACCAAGACAAAGCGTTACGTTTTGTCCGCCGAAGCCAAAGCTATTATTGAGAGCGTAGCGAATGTCAGCCTCTCGTGCAAAGTTTGGGACGTAGTCCAAATCACATAGCGGATCTGGATTTTCATAATTGATCGTTGGCGGCAGGATACCGTCTCGAATCGCGAGCAGACAAACAATCATTTCGGTAACTCCGGCTGCCGCGATCAGGTGTCCCATCATGCTTTTCGTGCTGCTGACAGGAACCTTGGGAGCAAACTCACCAAATACTTCTTTGCATGCCAGCGTCTCAACTTTGTCATTGACTTGAGTGCTTGTTCCGTGCGCATTCACGTAGCCGATTTGTTGGGGCTTCAGTCCCGCATCGGCGATCGCCATTCTCATCGCGGCAATGCCACCGTGACCGTCAGGTGGTATATCGGTGATTCGATAGGCGTCAGCCGTTGTGCCGTAACCAAGCACTTCACCGTAAATCGCGGCGCCACGTTTCTTGGCGGATTCCAATTCTTCCAAGATAACCATTGCCGAACCTTCGCCCAAAACAAACCCGTCGCGTTCGCGATCGAACGGACGGCTGGCCTTGGTGGGGTTCGCGTTGCTGGTGCTTAGCGCTGTCAACAGATTGAACCCGGTGACGCCGAACGGGTGAATCATGCTGTGAGTGCCGCCAGCCAACATCACGTCGGCATCACCACGACGAATCAATTCCGTTGCTTCGCCGATCGCTTGGCTACTTGCAGCACAGGCGGTCAGGCAATTGAAGTTCGGTCCCTGTGCGTTGAACATTGCAGCGAGGTGTGCAGCCGGCATATTCGGCTCTTGCTCCAACTCCTTGGCGGGATTCAGGACCGCTAGACCTGCGGCAATAAACTTTGCTGCGTTGTAATCGCCGTCCACCAGCGCCGCAGCCATCATTTTGGTAAACGTGAGAAAGTCTTGGTTGCCTTCGCCGCTGCCCAAATAGATGCCGAATCGCACTGGGTCGATCGATACATCCGCGATACCGCTGTCGGCAACGGCCTGCTTGGCTGCACCGGCTGCAAACTTTGTGTGTCGCCCACGATCGCGCCAAACCTCAGCGGATTCACCCGTGTTAGTGATGTCCCAATTCTTGACTTCAGCGGAAATCTTGGTCGGGAAACCGCTGGCATCAAAGAGCGTCGTGGCAGCCACGCCGCTTTTGCTTTCCTTCAGCCCTGACCAAACCGTAGCCACATCGTGACCCATTGGATTGATCATGCCAATTCCCGTTACGACGACTCGGCGACGCATCTGGTTACTCCCCACAGCGTGTGTGAATGTTCTTCAAAGCTTGTCGGAAATATTTAAGCGGTTGCCATTGGCGTCGACCGCGACGTGAAAAAACTTCATCAACCGCAGCATCGTGGCCAACTCACCTGGCTTGAATAGTGGGCCATCGGCAAACCGTCCTTCTTCCAAAAACGCGAACATCAATTCGATATTCGCCTGCAACTTCCCATTGCAATGACTCGTTCCCGAGGCGATTGCACCATTGTCTTGCGCGCTATCAAGCGTTACTCGGTAGTGCAGTTGGTCACCTGGAATCGCAGGCGAGAAGAATTCCGCCTTGGCAACCTTGGCGAGAACCACTCGTTTGTCCCAGTCAAACCTCTCAGCAACCAGGATCCCGCCAAGTTGCGCCATCCCCTCAATGATGAGCGTGGGTGGCAAATAGGGGAACCCAGGACAGTACTCATCGAGCACTTCCTGGTCCAACGCGACGTTCTTTACGCCGCTCGCATGACTGCCGCTGACGAATTCTGTAAAGCGGTCGACCCACATCCAACGCATATCAATTGCCGACCTGCTGTCAAAAACTCATGGGCCTTCATCGCAACTTTGCGACGATAAAAGTTCGCTACTAACGACCGACCTTGGTCATGACGTAGTTACACATATCTTGAACCGTCAGCAGATTGCCGAAATCCTGAACCCTTGGTTTCTGTTCGAACTTTGACAAGTCCGCCCAAGGCATCCTGCTTTTCAATTTTGCCATGCCTTCAGCCGTCACCAAGCCATCTTTCACGAATTGGCCGTTGGTCAAGATATCCTCAGGCGAAAGGTCTTCGCGCGGGATGCTGATGCCAAACGCTTTTTCAAGGCGGAAAACAATGTCGAGGAAGTCGATCGATTCGGCTCCTAAGTCACCGACCAGGGTCGCACCCGGTGTGACTTCGTCGTCATCGACACCCAACGCATCGATCAACGCGGTCTGGACCTTTGCAAAAACTTCTTCACTGGTGGCGGGCATTGTGGATTCCTAGAGGGGATGTTTTGTGGCTGCATTTTCCCGATCAACAGGCTGATGGGAAGGCGGCAACAACAGGTTAATTTAGGGCGTCTGGGCTGCCTGCGGCTGAGCTGCCGGGGCGATACCGTACAATTCTTCGAACTTTTTACGGGCTCTGTCGCGAACGATGTCGTCTGTACCGAGCCAGAGGGGCTGGTCGGTAGTGCATTTTTCCATCATTAGCCTAGCGGCCACGGTTATTCGCCCGGTTTTCTCAGCAGATGCTTTAACGGTACAGAGCGAACCTTCTTCTTTTACCAATTCAACGGTGATCACAAGTTTTTCGCCAGGCGACAGGAAATCACCGAATTTTACCGATCGGGCTTCGCGTAAGAGCACTAGCGGACTCGCAAAATCGTCACCCGTGCGAATCATCCAGATCGCTGCTTGATGCAACGCTTCCAGCATCATCACACCTGGCATGACGGGAAAATTTGGAAAATGGTCCTTTAAATAGTCCTCTTCGGGAAGCAGCGTTCGCTCCGCGACTAAACGCTTGCCCGGTTCGAGCGAAATAAGTCGGTCTAGCTGGCGATAACGCATGGAAAAAGCTGATTGGACACTGACAAAAAACGAACGTACGACCGCGTTAGGATAGTACCCCGCCTAACTTGCCTCAACCGGAGTATCCACTTAACCGCGATTGCTGAGCAAATTTTCTGCAAATTCATTTGGCTTGAAATTACAAAATGCTGCTCGTTGCTTAATGCCTTGGGATGGCGTTACGCTGGACGACGAGTCATTTGTCATCGGTTTTGACGCTGTTTTAGCCCAAAAAATCAATGCCAATCCCGCAACCAGCAACAATGCACCAGCGAAACGAGGTTTTGACATCGACTCCTGCGGGTTGCCAAGCAATCCAAAATGATCGAGTACCAAAGCAGCGACCAATTGACCGGTGATAATTGTCGCATGCCAGGGCACAGAGCCGATTCGTGGCACAAATATCAGCGATCCGGTGACCAGTATCGCGCCAATGGCACCTCCGCTCCAGCACCACCACGGCAACTGAGAAATAGAACTGTTCAGGCGTGGTGGAAAGACACCCATGGCGATCGCAACTCCGACCAAGATCGCCGTTCCCGTAACAAACGACACGATGGATGCTTGCAGTGGATGCCCGAGTTGCCGAGATAGGTGGCCGTTTACGCTTGGCTGGGTACCGAATAAGAACCCAGAAACAAGCCCCGTCGCGATCGCTAGAGTTAGCCAAGCCCAGCCTGGCAACGGGCTCATGTGGACGCGGCCTTTGGCGTTCCTAAATACGGCTGCAACAATCCAACCGTCGCTGGGTCGCGAACCGTCAACTTGCCAAAGCCTCTCACCGCACCAACTTTCGCAGCCGCCTCTTGGTATTCGTCGTAGTTGGTGACCAACATGATCGGCACTGATGAAAAACGCGGATCGGCCTTGATGCCACGAATCACGTCCATACCATCCGAATAGTCGCGGTCCAATTTTCGGTTCACCGTCACGAGGTCAACTGATCTCTGCGCGAGCAGTACCAGTGTGTCTTCAAGCGAGTGAGTTTGCAGGACAACGGCTTCAAAATTCGACTGAACCATTTGGCGGATCGCGTTGTAATCAGGACCGCAATTTCCGCAATCAACGACTGTCTTTGGCATCGAACATTATTCCTGTTTATCCGCAGCCGCGTTGCTGGAGATCGCAAACAACTTGTCTTTGGAGCTAATGAAAATCGTGCCATTGGCTGCGACTGGCGTACTGTAAATACTTGTGCCCATGTTGATCTCTTCGATCGGTTCAACATTCTCCGCACCGAGTTTAAAGATGCTGATATCGCCATCTTCGTCGCCGAGGAACACTCGGCCGTCGGTGATCAGAGGGCTGCCGTAGCTTAGGGCGAGCATGTCAAACGTGAAGTGAACTTTGGGTTGGCCATCTTCACCAGGATTCGTATCCAAGCAGTGAATAACACCAGACAAGTCAGCAACGTAAAGCAGATCATCTTTGATCGCTACCGTTCCCATAGTGCGGTGCATCGTTTCTTCAAAGTCAGCTTCACCGTTTCCATTGCGATCGACGAACGAGTAGTGCCACACGACCGCTGAATTTGGATTGTCGATGCTGACTTCACCAAGCTTCGGATCGACGGCTTGAGCCCGTTTATGCGCAAGTGGAACTCTGCTGCCATCGTTCTCGACCCTCATCGCTAATTCAGGCGAGATGTCACCGCGTTTGGTTGGATCGATGCAATACAAATGCCCTTCCCCTTCGCCGTGTTCGGGGTCTTCACCGACTGCGATAAATACTCGTTCTTCGTAGACGACGGGGGTACCGATGATGCTGTTTCGCGTTGCATCACCACCTAAAATGTAGACCGATTCCTTTGGATTTGCATCGAAATGCCATAGCTGTTCAGGTTTCCCATCCGTTCCTTTGTCAGCGCGGAAGCTGTAAACGATTCCATCACCGCCGGCGAAAATCACTTGAGGTACGCCAGCAATTTCGGCGATCGCAGGACTAGACCATTGGCCGTGAAGAATGTTTTCACCGGGTGACTTGTCCGTCCAATAAATCTCGGCCGTGTTCTTATTCATGCAGAAGAAACTTGGAGCATTCGGAGCGGGCAGGTTGATGTGCGACTCATCTTGGCCGTTGCCTGTATTGACGAACAGCAGGTCGCCATAGGCAGTCACGCTGCAGGATGCCATGTTGTGCTGACTGCTGCCCAGAGTCTTCATCATATCGAAAACCCAAATCACGTCCGCTTCAATTTTATCGTCAACGGACAGATTCTTCATGACCGTGATTCGCGGTCCAATGACCTTGGCTGACAATGTTCGCTTGATGCCTGCAAAGGTACCGGTAAGGTTCCACGCCTTTCCAGCTTCGACAGTAGCAACTTCGATCCCTTCGCTGACTTCTTCGCCACGACCGTCAAGCAGACTTTTCAATGCGTCGGTCAATTCGCCTTCATCTAGCTTTGCGACCGTTTCTTTAAATGCAGGGTCAGCTTGTTCCATATCGACAACTCTCACCGCCTCGTTTTTTAGCGGGCCGTTGTCCTCATTGTCATAAAAGCCTTTCGTATCCAAGCAACGCACTTCTCCGCGACTGGTCACAAACCAAAGTCGTTCGCCCTCGACAAGCGGTGAACAGCAGATGCCTTGCAACGGCCAATCATGAACGCGGCCTGTGATCAATTTTTCGCTACTATGTTGCCACAGCAAATCGCCGTTCTGTTCGTCAAGACAGAGCAATGCCCCTAGGTCGATTGACGACGGGTATCTGGCAACGTGACCTGAACCATTGTTCGTTCCTACATACACTCGGCCATCGGCCACCACTGGGTTTCCATAAGTCTGACTGCCCAGTGCGGAAGCAAAACGGATGTTCTTCGACTTGCTTTTATCCCATTCGCCAGTTTTACGATCGAACTTGCCGGGCCTCCAGGATTCAGGCAATCCTGTAACGTTGGGCGTATTGTTTCGCAGTCGCGTACCACCCCATTGTGGCCAATCGCCGCCAGCATCGAGAACCGTCGACGGATTATCGATCTGACCAATGGACTCGCCCGCTTTGGATTCGCCAGGGGTTTTTTTCATGGCTTCTTTGGTCGCGTCAGCCGCAGCAACGACGGCGGCAACCATTGCCTCAGTCGCTTTTGGCACAATAGTCTCCGGTGCAACGGCAGGTTCTTTGGTTTCTGGTTTCATTTCCACAGCCGGTGCAGGTTCCTTGGCCGATGGTTCAGCTTTTGTTGGTTCGATGCTTGCAGGCGAGGTGCTTGCTGGAGTCTCAGCGACGGGACTCTCGGACAATGGCGTTTCTGCCGTCGCGGTCACATTGTTGTCAACGACGCCTTCATCGACGCTGAAATTGAGATTTGAGTTACCCTGCGAAGTCGACTTCGGTTTGCAACCCGCGATCGAAGACGCAGTCAATGAACCGGACAAAACCGCGACCACAATCAGTGACCAAGCGGAAAGTTCTTTGTTTTGCATTGTTTTGATTCCCGTGTGAAACAACAGCAAATCAACTTGATCGCCGTGATTCGTGGTTGTATGAGTGCAGATCAATGTTTTGGATTAAGCAAGACAGGCTAGCGTTTATTCGTTGGATGTGACTTCGAGGTTGTCGAGATAGAATTCAGCGACCTTCGCATTGCCATACAGCCCCGGGCTGCCGGTAAGTTGTGGAGTTTCATCGCGCGCGGTCACCGTCCACTCCTTGGGTTCAGGTTCGTCTCTTGGCCACACCTTACCGCTTAGGATCGCAACTTTGTTATCCCCTTCGCCTTCAACTTCCGTGCGAAACTTGAGCCGGTACCAACGATCTGGATACCAAGCAAACGGCGTTTCTTTGGCCATGCGAAGCGTCGCAGTCCAGGTACGAATCTGTAACTGTTGGCTAGCGCCCATCAAATCGATTTCATATCCTTGCGCGATCAAACCGATATCCGGAAGCTGGTTTTGCATCAAGCTGCCCTTCACGTCGGCAGTGATCGTGTAATTGGTGAGATCGCTTGGCCCAAACCATGCACGGCTTCGTGCTCCCTTGGGGATCGTGACCAATTTTACTAGGGCAGGCGAATCATCGACCATGCGAACGATATGGCGATACCGTGCGCCAATCCAAGTCGCCGGCGGCTCGCTGGCTTTATCAAATGTAAACTTCCACGGCAGGCCCGGAATCACCCGCACGCGAGACTCGCCACGCAATTCGCCAACCGTCGCTTTGACAAGGCATGGTGCGTGCTCAGTGCTAGGGGAGGCCGTGAACTTCAAGCCATCCACCGAGCCAGGACCTGTCACGGACAACGTCACCGAGGAAGGCGATACATCGTCCAACCGTTGGCCAAGTGCATTGAACATCCGGACTTCAAAATCGATCGACTCGCCAGGTTTGACGACTGCTTCGGCAGGGATCAGTTGTACCCACGCCGCAGCCGGGTTCTGATCTATTGCTAGCTCGGGGGCAACAGACCGGATTGCTTTGGCGTCAAACGTTACTTCCGGTTCCTGCGATGCCGCCACACAGTAAAGGGCTTTATTGCCAAGGAAATAAAGTCGTCCATCCGCGACGATCGGTGACGCGTTGAACGATTCGCCTTTGATACTACCCTTGCTGAGCATTTCTGCTCCGTCATCCGTTGCCTTCAGGATGCCCCAATAGCCGTTTTCGGTGAGCACAAAAATCTTGTGGTCCGCATACAACATGCAGCCATATTGCTTGCGATCTCCGATCGAAATCCGCTCGTTGATGGTTTCGCCGGTTTTAGCGTTGAGCACCCACATTTTGCAGCGATCGTCAACGACATAAAGCTTGTCGTCAATCAATAGCGGAGCCGCACGGCCCACCATCAATTCTTCGACTCGCCACAACGGTTCAACTTTCGTAGCAGCACCGACCCCGGTGATTTTGATCGCTTCGACGGAACCCATCGTCGAGTCGCTCATATTCTCTTCGCTGTGACTAGTGAAGATGGTGTTTCCGGAAACCAGCGGAGTCGTAAAGAGGCCACGTCGCGACACGTTGTAATGTGCTAGCGGCTTGCCTGTGCGAGGTTGGATTGACCAGCAAGCACCATCACCTACGCCGACGATCAACTGCGTTTGGCCGTCGATAGTTACAATGCTAGGTCCAGAATAAGTGGTTTCGTCAGGTTGATCGACGGTCCCATTGAACCAAACACACTTGCCCGTCTGCTTATCGAAAGCGATGAATCGATGGTTTGGCTTGGCCCGATCACCCCAATTGGTAATCACACCGCTGATGATCACTAGGTCTTCGAATACAACCGGGAAATTAGTTCGCCCACCGTAGGTACTGAGCATTCCAAACTGTTCGTGCAGCGGAATTCCCCAGATCGTTTTCCCTGTTTCGCCATTAATACAGACGAAGTAATCACAAACACCGAGACAATAAACATTGCCGGTCTCAGGGTCGACGGTAACGCTGGCCCAGCCGATTCGCGTGTCAGGAACGTCAGATAGCCAAACGTTAAACCGGTTTTCCCAAATTAGCTCGCCGGTTTTCGCGTCCAAGCAAACAACTCGCTCACCTTCGCGCTGTGTTCCAGGCTCCGCTCGTAATGTTGTGTACAGTTTTCCGTTGAAAACAACAGGCGTACTTCGCCCACCAAATTCTTCTCGCTTCCAGAGCAAGTTACTGCCCTCGCCGCCTTTCGGGTCCCAGGAATCGGGAAGATTCGTCGTCGCGCTCACGCCATCGAATCCTGGACCTCGCCAATACGTCCAATTTCTGACATCACTTGGAACGCCGTCTGCCGGGGATTTCTGCTCTCGCGGCTGTGCGCATACCGGAGAAATGTAAGCTAACACGGTTAAAGAAGCGAATAACGCCAGGCTCAGCTTTCGGAACACGTATCGCAGCGATACGTTCGATCGATTCGCATCCAGGCAATATTGGCGTAGAAAGTGTGGCGTCACGTGCTATTAGTTCCAGAGTCGAGCAGGCGGGATTGTTTAGGCGAGTTCCCCCGATTGTAGCTAATCTTCCGCGATCCAGCGTCCTGAGCAAGCGTCAGCGACAAAAATTTTCCCGTCAAGCTGCCAAATCTGGCCCAGTCGCAGTTCAGCCGAACGCACGGCCTGGGAAAAATTTTCCTTTTGGGAGATTGTTCTGGTGCTGATTATTCCGATAAATATCGACGTAACGAAAACGCGGCTGCTCCTCGCTGGCAATTGCCTAAAAGCTGCCTTATTTGCCTGGAACTGCCTAACCGTCAAAGCTTCGTAAACGACCTAAATCTCGCTGGAATGCTCATTCTCTCGGATTTCACGGTCGATACGTGTAGTTGTCTAGCTGGAGGAAACGCTCGCTTGTCGCGGGAAGGTTTAGCCAGCCGGAAATGAATCAGAGAAGCTGACAAAGGACGTTAGCTTCTTGTCGGTGATTTGGATTTGCTTCGGCAAATTTGTGGTATTGCTGTCTATTTCTCCCGATCGACCGACGGTCTTTCGGCTAAGCAATAGCAGCATTGATGGGACAAAACTGGCCAAAACGAAGCCAGCCCCTCAACCACAAGCGTTTCATACGCACTGAATCGACCGCGAATAAATTAACGCTAGAGCGACAAGGAGACGTGGCTCCATGAAGCGGATACTTTTAACATCAACCCTAGTTCTTGGCATGATGAGCAGCCAAAGCTTCGGTTTTGATCTATTGGACAGAATGCTCGGCATGAAGGGCTGCGGTTGTACCGCTAGCTGCTGTGATGCCGAACCAGCTTGCGGCTGCGAAGCACCGGCTTGTGGTTGTGCAAAACCAAATTGCGGTTGTGCAGAACCCGCTTGCGGCTGTGAATCGCCAGCTTGCGGTTGTGCAAAACCAAGTTGCGGTTGCGCAGAACCAGCTTGCGGCTGTGAATCGCCAGCTTGCGGTGCAAAACCAAGTTGCGGTTGTGCAGAACCCGCTTGCGGCTGTGAATCGCCAGCTTGCGGTTGTGCAAAACCAGCTTGTGGTTGTGCCGAACCAGCTTGCGGTTGCGAATCGTCAAACGGCTGCGCATCGTCAAGCTGCGACGGCACCTGCGGATGCTTCGGCAAAAAGCGTGGTGGGTTGCTCAGCAAACTCTTCGGTTGCAAGAAGGGCTGCGGCTGCGACTCACAACCTGCATGTGGCTGCGAAGCCCCAGCATGCGGATGTGGCGAACCAGCTTGCGGTTGCGAATCGCCAGCTTGTGGTTGCGGTGAACCAACTTGCGGCTGCGAATCGTCAAGCTGCTGCGATAGCGGTTGCGGAGCCAAAAAGCACTGTGGCCTGCTGAGCAAGCTGTTTAAATGCAAGAAGAGCTGTGGCTGCGATTCAAGCTGCGGCGGATGTGACAGCGGATGCAACGGTGGATGCAACGGTGGATGTGACAGCGGATGCAACGGTGGATGCGGATCGGCGGCTCCAATGCCAGCAGCTCACGCAGCTCCAGCAATGCAAGCCGAGCCAATGTCGCC
The DNA here is from genome assembly GCA_043775635.1 of Planctomycetaceae bacterium. Lineage (GTDB taxonomy): Bacteria > Planctomycetota > Planctomycetia > Pirellulales > Pirellulaceae > UBA6163. Next base: position 11,446 of record JAYVSE010000366.1, read on the forward strand.
AACGCCAGTCGTTGACCCAAGTGCTTCCTATCAAAGCAAGCGTCGCGTCATTCAGGCCAGTGCTCGCTACGTTCGCTAAGCTGATAAAGCTTGGTTAACGAAGTCAGCCTGAGTTCTTCAGACGTGACCTATTAAAAACGGCTCGGCAGGTGAATCACTTGCCGGGCCGTTTTTTCGTTTTAATTTCCAAATATGCGGCTAGTCACGCCGGGAATACCGATGGAATCTATTCAACCACAATCACAACCCACACCACGAAAATGGTGGAGCGCTGTGTTCCTCCTGGTTGCGACATGTCTTGCCTACGTCCCAGCCGTTCCCTGTGGTTTTATTTGGGACGATGACGATTACGTCATCAAGAACCAAACATTGCGTGATCTGCCAGGGCTAAAAGCGATCTGGCTCGATCTCTCGGCAACGCCACAGTACTATCCGCTTGTCCACACATCGTTTTGGTGCGAGTACCAGTGCTGGGGGCTGAACGCCAGCGGATACCACACGAAAAACATCGTCATTCATGGAATCAGCGCGATATTGTTGTGGCAGATTCTCCTGCGTTTGTCTGTTCCTGCACCCTGGTTCGCAGCGCTCGTTTTTGCCATCCATCCCGTGCACGTCGAATCCGTTGCTTGGATCACGGAACGCAAGAATGTCTTGTCAGGTATGGTAAGCGTACACCACAGCCAGTGAGGTCGGCGGCGGCGCGGTTGGTTTTCGCGGTGTAGGGTTGCGGTGTGATCACAAGGTCACGTTCGTCCCACCGGCTTCGAGGATG
>JAYVSE010000367.1:0-77653 GCA_043775635.1 Planctomycetaceae bacterium
CCCCGGCCCCCCCCCCCCCCCCCGACACTGGTCTCTGAGCGTCATTTCTTCTTTCTTCTTCGCCATCTGCCGTGAACGATAATTTAGCGGTATGGCCCAAGCCATCCGGTGGCTCGGACATCAGCGAGGCCGGACGGCTCACGCCGTACCGCTAAAACCGCGACAAACGTGTGCGAATGACGGCAATGTCACGGTGCAATTGGTGAATCAAATCAGTTGTCGAATCAAACTTAACGACACCTCGTACTCGGGCAACGAAATCGACATCCAAATCGCTCCCATAAAGGTCGCGTTCGAAATCGAGCAAATGGACTTCGATCTTGACTCCATCATCACCAAATGTCGGATTGGGGCCGATGTGAGTGGCAGCGGCGATACTCTGGCCGTTACCAAGCAATGCTCGGCAGGCATAAACGCCAGGCCCAGGAACAAGCGTCGCAACCTCAGCCAAATTCGCGGTAGGGAACCCAATCTCACGTCCTCGTGCAGCACCGCGAACGACGGTGCCCCGCAGCCGATAAGGTGCTGTCAACAAGCGGTTCGCTTCGTCAATGCAACCGGCAACCAAAAGTTCACGCACTCGCGTACTGCTGATGATCGTGGCTGCATCGGACTGTGGCTCGACGATCTCAAGGTTAATGCCACGTTCTTTGCACAACTTGCCAAGTAGATTTGTATCGCCCGCTCGGTTTCGTCCAAAAAAGAAATTCGGGCCTTCCACCATCCCCAGCGCCGCAAGGTCACCGATCACCAGACGCGAAAAGAACTCTTCCGGCGTTTGGCTTAAAAGCTCACGATCCGTCTTGCAAACCACTACCTGATCGACTCCACATTGTTTCAACAACTGGGTTCGTCGCTCGATTGTCGTCAATTGCGGCGGCACGCCGCCAGGTCGCAAAATCGCGGCGGGTGCGGGATCAAACGTTACCGCAACCGCAGGACCACTCAAAGAGTTCGCCATCTGACAAAGTCGCGACACCAATGCAGCATGACCAAGGTGAACCCCGTCGAAATTGCCAATACTGACCGCGCCAGCACGAAACTGGCCACCAGGGTCGTCAGCGGTTCGGTGTCGGTTCACCATCGCGGCGACGTCAAATTGAAAGTAAAAATGGCATGGGGAAGGCCAGGGAAGGGACGGATAGGGCAGGGTAGGGCGGCTGACCCACGGCAATTATGACTCAATCAAGCAATTTTTCGAGAGGGCGAATAATTTGATGGTTGTTTTCAATTGGCTTGAGGAACTGGCTTGTCCCTACGCCGTGAACGATTTTCCCACAGCAACATGAACGGTTTTAGCGGTACGGCGTGAGCCGGCTAGCGACTACGGTTCACTCAAACTGCTTAAGGCCACGCCATTCGGCACAAGGCTAATGGGGTCGACTTTGTACAATCGAAGTAGTCACTACACACCCTTACAACCCTGGGCTGAAAGCCTATCCCACTTCAAAAACCGGACAGTTATTGATCGAACGGTCCTAATTGGGACGGACAATCTCAAGCAATTCGATGGCTGGTTCTGTGTCGCAAAAGATTCTTGCAGTTCGGCCATACGTGGTCGTGCCTGCGGCGACTTCGAAATGTTTACCAAGAACCGGGCCACACTCGACTTTCCAAAGCCCAACCAACTCAACTTGTCGTAGGACTCCGTGTTCGATAAGCACTCGACCAAGTGGTTTCAGGCCGGCTTCAATTTCGTGCCAAACCGGTGGAGCAAGGACTCCGTAACGCAGTCTGACGATTCCGTACTGGACGATCGACCCGGTCGATTGCGACGTGAGGAGTATCTCTCGCGAATACCACGTCTTGTCTTTCGTTGTTTGAACGATGCGAACATCAACCTGTGATTGATAATGCGATTCGACGGCAACCGTCATGTGCGAATGATGATCGAGCAATTTTCGGTACGGTTCTGGCACTTGTTCGCCGTCGGTGCTCTGAAATTTACCTAAGCAATGCTTCTTGCCAGATGCATAAAACAGACTCAGCAATTGATTCAGGTCAACCGCAGGTCCACGTGGGCCAATCGACAGAGCCATCGATTTATGCACTCACGTTTGAGGTAATCGGCAGCCCTAACGAGACAACCTTTGGTGAATCCTGAGTAGGACGCTCAAGTACCGTATCGATCAAGAAAAAGAACAGGCGACGCAGCGCCTCGGGCTCGATCTGTTCCGCCGCTGCCTCTGCTCGCTGCTGGTGCTTATCGATCAATTTCTCCGCCATTTCGAAGACTCCTGCGGACCGATACAGGCGATGGGCCGTCGCGATGCGCTGTGCCGTTGGCAGACCACAATCGTCGGACAAGATGCTCAGCAGCGTCTGCCGATCTTCGGCACCGAGGGACTCGAGCGCGAGCGCGAGCAATAATGTGGGTCTACCGCCAAGAATGTCGCCGGCGGAGTTGACTTTATTGGCGGTATCACCATTCCAGTCCGCAAGGTCATTCAGGATTTGAAATGCGACGCCTAGATTACGACTGAACGCGCGGATCGGCTCCAGATATCTTGTTGCATCGCCAGCTAGGCGAATGCCACTGTAAAGAGCGGCTTCAAACGCAGGCGACGTTTTCAACGCATAAATCTTGAGCGCATCAAGCGGAGTGAGATTCTTTGAAATCGAGTCTCGCCAAAGTAGCTCCGAGCCTTGACCTTCTGCGAGTCGTGTGTGAGCGGTCGCGAGGCAGTCCAAGACATCTATTCGCATCGCAGGATCAAATCGACGGTCATCGTCGATACGACCGCTGAGCAAGCGATAGCCAAGGCCGATCAAGTAGTCGCCCACGTTGATCGCGCTGGCGACGCCAAATCGCTGATGAACGGCGGGTAGTCCATATCGGAAGGCGTCTCCATCTTCAATATCGTCATGAACGAGACTTGCCTTGTGAAATGTCTCAATGCTGACCGCCGCACGTCGCACCGTCGGCGGCACTTTTTGACAATGGGCTGCACCGTCGGCAATCGTGCCAAGGTCGCCCGTGAGCGCATCGTAGGCCGCGAGAGTAATGAACGGACGCGAGTGCTTTCCGCCGTGGGCCAGGAAGTCGTAAGCAATGTGCTCTGTTGCTGCGATCGGGTCAAGCGACGCAATCAGTTCACGATCAACCGCAATTTGGCCCAATGGGCGTTTATCGCGAAGCCGTGGCGCGAACTCGTCCAAAGACGGAGATGTGAACAGGTCGGTCGCCGCTCGCATCAAATGCACATACGTGCGCGTTGTGCGCTCCGCAGGAACGTGTGGCGTTCTCACCATCGCATCGACCCACGACTCATCAACTTTTGTATTTCGACAATCGTCACTGAGCAATGGAATCGCCATGCAGGGAATTCCGGCGAGCAAAATCTTGTCGATGGCTTTCTCAAGTACGTTCAAGCAGGCAACACCAATGACCGCATCAACGTAGCCGCCGATGATGATTTTCATGACAACCGGAGAACCTTCGGCAACCAAAACACGGTAGCCCATGTCCTCCGCCGTACCACGGAAATCCGCAATGCTGCAGGCACCACATTTCTTGCAGTTCATACCAAATTGGTCATATTCAGCCGGGCATCCTTCAGCATGTTTGAGGCAATGCGGCAGTAGAAACAATCTCCGCTGTGGCGGCACGGAAGCTACGGCGTCGCGCCAAAACTCGCTGCTGAGGACGACCATGATCCAGCCGAGATAACTCTCCGGCATGTCAAGAGATGTCAGCAAGTTGCGAGAAGCCTGCTCAAGTTCATCCTTGGTCAGCGGCCTGGAACGATCGATCGTCGCTGCCAACTTCGCACATTCGGCACGAAGCTGCTCGCGCAACTCAAGCGATTCAGGCACGACCTTTAGATGGTTCGTGGCCCGCCTTCGTCTACGAGGTGCGGCAATTTCGATATCGTTGCCAACTTGGATGTTGGTATCTGTAGAAGTCGCGATCGACAAATCTAGTACTCGTGTGGTGGATATCGGATGGATAGTCAGGTTGACCGATTCTTTCGCCAATTCGCCAGGAATTTCCCAATGTTGTTTGCCCGAAAGCGATCAATACGCTCTTAGGTCATTCGAATGTGGCGTCGGTAATAGTTAATCGGCTAAATTGGCGGGATTTCTCAATGCGTCGATAGCGGCACTCAAGGCAGCGGTAGCGAACACCATTGGGTACAATTTCTCGTAGTACCAAAGCTTCGCAAAATAGAAACCGATCGGCCAAGCGCACCGATGTCGGCCCGCCTCAACGGCGCGGACCAAACATTCGACCGCAGCGATTATAGCCTGCTTACACCGACCGTCTCTACCCGCATCCCTAACCGACAGAATACTTCCTTGGTTTCGCAGATAATCGGCAATTGCTTCCAAAGCGACCGAAGTTTCTTCGACGCTGCTCGCTGTGCAACCCCGGAATCGCTCGGTGATTCCAGCATTTTCGTCCGAATTTCGAAAATATACTTGAAGCGATGGTCCTCCTCCCCACCCGCCGTCAGCGTTTTGGCGAGAAATTAAAAAATCGACGGCACGGGACGCTTCCGACCCCAGTTCCCTGTTTTCGGTTATCGATAACAACACTCGAGCCGTCCCGTAAATCGGGTTTTCGTCATCTGGATTGTCTTGATTGCCAAACCACAGCGGTAGCCAGGAGCCGTCGGTTCGTTGCTGACGACGAAGAAATTGAATGCCGCGCGATCGACTGGACTCGAGCAAACGATCAAGCGACGAGTCAACAAGCTGTTCTGAGCTACCCCGTGTGGCATCGATCACACGAATGAAATGTGCGGTCAAATCGGTGCTGCTGCGGTCAAACGGTAGTTTCCCCCAACCACGACAAAACGTTGGCAGACCGCCATCGGAATTTTGCAAGTCAGCGAGCCAACGGAGTCCACTTTGAATCGCATCATCCAATAGTTCGCGTTTTTTTGGATCGGTGACGGTCGGGCGATAAACAATTGCGGCAAGAATGGCTGCCGGCGTATCGTCTCCGTCAGGCACTGCACCGCTGTGATCGGTCCAGCCCCATCCGCCGGGTGCGGCACCGGTATAGGGATGACGGACATGATATTGGCAGCCCAAATGCCAAGCCACGAGCTCGTCGGATGCCCAGTGACGATCATCGTCTGTCCATCGGCCCAACGCATGAATCGATAACGACGTGACCCAGGTCGCAAGGTCAGTATCGATCGGCCACGACCCATCGTCACGCATCGAATTGCAAAGGAATTCAATGCACCTAGTTGCGACCTCAGCAGCGACTTGCGCATCGTTGTTTGATTCTGATCGTAAGTTCGCACATGCCGCGAGACTCATCAGTACAAAAGAAGTCAGCGGTGTCGCTTCAAGATACCCGCCACTTTGAGGCTGCATATCTTTTAGTGCTTGAGTCGTCCGGTCCACTGCCATTGATCGTACTGCTCGTAGCGGCCAAAAGACCTTGGCTCCGCAGAAATGATGCACCTGCCCGATCGCAACGAGCGCTGGGATTGCGTAACTGACCACAGGCATCCGCAAGAAACGATAAAGTCGACCAGGAAAAACTGCCGCCTCAAACGGCAATCTCGCCACCACAGACCAATCAACCAATCCCGCAATCGCGAGGTTCGTCAAAATAGGCACGACGAAAGTCTTGTCTTTTCCATATCGTTTTCGAAGTCCATCGATTCCATTTTGGGTATCGATATAACGACGTAACGTATTAAATTCAGTTGCCGATGTTCCAGCCATTTCATGGCCGATGACCTTTGCCGCCAAGGTGCGAGCAGCGAGTACTAAATATGCCGTTGCAATGTTGCTGAGGCTACGATCCGTATCGCCATAGCCGCCGTCAGCATTTTGTTGTGTATCGAGATATCGGCAACCACGGCGAACAAGGTCAACCAAGAGTGGGTTCTTGCTATCGGATTCGATCAACACGACCGACAACGCGCTGACCGCCGTTGCTGTGCTGAGCGCCGACGCAGAAAGTTCCCCGACCCAGTGGCCAGCGGGTGTTCGTTGCTCAAGTAACTCGCTGCGGAGTTGCTCTAGGCAACGCAAGCCACGTTCACTCATCATATCAATCACCAACCAACACGCTGCGGTCTTTCAAACGCTGAATGGTCATGGCCAGCAGTCCGCCAATCGTCAGCAGCGTGAATACGAAATATGCAGACACGAGTTGCAGGTTGCCAACGTTCACCGGTTCACCCTCAGACCCATTGAGATTCCCATCCAGTGGCAATGCAAATAATGCGGCAAATGGACTTGTCGCAGTGCCCCATTTGATCCAGGACTCACGCTCAAGCATTTCTGGCTGCAGCAGCGTCAACATCGCCATCGCCGCGATCGGCATCGCATACAACCCAAGGATAATGGTGTAAGTACCCAACAACGCAACGGATGTCTTCCGCGCCATCGCCGAACAAAACAACGCGATCACACCATTGCTCACACAAACAACAAAGACGATTAAAAACATCAGCAAGACGGACTGCCAATTGGACCAAAAGCTATCGACAAAAACCGATGCAAGAACCAGCGGCCACAACAGAAAACCGGTCAACACGCAGGAGACTCGAAGCCCGACAAGCAGCTTGCCCCAGAGGATTTGTCCTGCCGTAATCGTGCTTGTCAAAAGCAAATCCAACGTTTGGCGTTCGCGTTCTCCGCAAATCCCACCTGCCAGAAACACAGGACCGACAAGCATATTAAAGACAATTACAAAAACAACAAACCAGGGCGACTTATCACTGCTGATAAACAGCAACCAAGCCATTAGCGGCAACGCCAACAGCATGCTGATCTGAATCACCAAACGCAACATCAGCGTCCCTTGGCTGAAGATCTCGCTGTGAATCTCTTTGTCGTAAACCGGATTCGTTCCGTCGGGCATCAACGATTGTTTCTTCGGAGGTGCAAACAAGCGATCCGGAAACTGGTCACGATTGATCACAAGGCCTACCGCCTGCGCGTTCTCCTTCTCGATGTCGACCACGTCTTTGCCTTCGCTACCCACATCGGGCGGATAAAGCATGCGGCCGGCGGCGTTACCGCAAAGCAAAATAACGGCGGTCAACGCAAACGCGGGAATCACGAGCACCGTGATTTGCAACCGCAGCGCCCCGTTGCCTTCCATGCCTCGCCAAAAACCGATCGCTAACATGACCAGTGGTAAAATAATCAGATAGCTGACCACCAATGACGCGCTCGTCCGACGGAAGTAGCTGCTGCACGCGACACCGATCGCACCGAATAAAATGACGGAGACAATCAGCCCTAAATACGCCGCCAGGACTTCATAAAAACTAAGTCCGCCCAGCGGCAAACAAAGCACGATAATCGGCAATGAACCAGCGATGATCATCGCCAAATGGGTCAGTGACGCGACCATCTTTCCGATCACGATTGCTACCGGGCGCAGCGGTGTGGCCAACAGCAACTCGTAGGTCATTCGCTCCTTTTCGCCCGTGATGGCTCCCGCGGCGAAGCTCGGTGCCATCAATGAAGCAATGACATACTGGCCCAGAAAAAACAGGTCGACTAAACGGCGGGCTGATGGTGGGCTTGTCGACAAATCCAACCGTTCGTCCGTAGGCCAAGCCACTAGCACCACTATCGCAAGCAGAAATTGGTAAGAGGCGAGCAAAACAAACGACCGACCGGTTCGCAAATTGACCAGCAACTCACGTTGCAAAACCGGGTTCTCAAGCAAATACATCGTGAAAAAAAACCAAGGAATCAAGCCGAACGAAGCAAAAAGGAGTGACCAAGTCGCTCAAGTGTACCCCGAACAGGCGTGTCCAAGGGGCAAGTCAATATTACGCCCCCCCATTTTCGAATGAACGGCGTCCGTCGATACTCTGCGGGACGGGGAACGTTGCTAACTGACTCGATTCCTCGAATACAACCCACAAACCCAACTCAGCGGAGAATTTAAGATGTCCCAAACCGGTGTGATTACATTCAAAGGCAACCCGATGACCCTGGCTGGAAACGCCCTTGCCGTCGGTTCGCCCGCTCCTGCATTCGAGTTGCACTATGCCGACGCAGGAATCAAAAAGTTGACGCTCGAAGACCTGAAGGGCAAGCCTACTATCATCAGCGTCGTGCCCAGTCTTGATACGCCGACTTGCGCAATCCAGACCAAGCGATTCAATCAGGACCTGGGAGCCATGGGCGGATCGGTCAACGCAGTCACGGTCAGCCGCGACCTGCCATTTGCACAAGCACGCTTCTGCGGTGCCGAAGATGTCAAGCTGATGCGCACAGCAAGCGATTACCAAACCCACAAGTTTGGTGACGACTATGGCCTGACGATCGAAGAACTGAAGTTACTCACACGAGCGGTATTCGTGCTCGACTCCAAAGGCACCGTGGTCTACAAAGAAATCGTTAAGGAAGTCACCCAGGAGCCGGAATACGCCAAGGCCTTAGAAGCACTTAAGTCCGCGACTTAGTTCGCAAAGTGAGCATTGTAGAACAATTGTCCTCAATTGTTTGATACCCTGGATCGAGCGCACCCACGGAACAATTGAGGACAATTGTTCTACAATGAGCGGCTTCGCCGCTCGAAAAATGCAAAACTCGAACTTTGCATCGTGCGGTATTTTAAGCACCCAGGGAATGGCGTGGACTTAAGCTCTCCATCGAGCTCGTCTCGATGGAAGCCAGGAGTTCCCTTACGTCCACGCCATTCCAGATTACCTGCCAGGGGGCGAAGATACTGTTGAAGATGTGTATAACAACGAGGGTTTGCACCCCTGCCTATCCAATGTCACAGCTCCGCTGTTTGAGGACTAAAACCTGCTCAACAACTTTTGAATAGGTACTATTGAGCAATTAAGAATGGATTCGATTGAATCGTTGACTGTACATCGACAGGCTGTAGTTCCTGATCATGGTTACCAGGGATGTCGCTGAAGAATACGTCGTCGATTCGTTGCTGCGACGAGTTCAGTAGCTCAGCCTTGGCGATGGACTCAATATTTACGATTGATTCACCACTGAGCATGGCAAGCGTCGCATTGGCAAACACCACATCCAATTTCGGCTTTTTATTTAGCGAAGCGTTATCAGGCGAAGTCTGCGACTCGATGTAGCCTCTCAACAGGCATCGCGGTGCTTCTGGTTCAACCAAGCAGCAACAACATAACCCGGCAATCGTTGAAAAAATCATTCGTACAAACAGTTTAATCATCAAAAGCCTCACCGCAGAATCGTTCAAGTGCATTCGAAATGTAGCTCGAAAACTGGCTGAAGCCCACGATTTTTTGGTGTTTATGCGAATAGCTGTTTGATAATGTTTCCGTTTCGGACCAACGTGATCGGCCTGCCGGTTTCCGTGTTGAACTCGATCGTCGGATTGATACCGATGTTGTGGTAAAAGCTGGCTGCAACGTCATCGGGAGTGATCGCTTCATGCTTCGGTGCCGCGGCTGTCTCGTCGCTCTCACCGACTACTTGTCCGCCGCGTACGCCGCCACCTGCCATTAACATGAACATGCACCGGGGGTAATGATCACGACCGCCATCGGCGCTGCGGTCATTGATCTTCGGAGTCCGTCCAAACTCGCCCGTGGTCAGGATCGCTGTCGATTCCAGCAGCCCACGCTGCTCAAGACCGTTTAGCAATGCACTCAATCCGATGTCAAGTTTGGGAAGCAGTTCGGTGCTCAGCTTCGTGAAGTTGTCGGCATGAGTATCCCAGCCACCGAGCTGTACCGTAACATAACGAACGCCTGCTTCGACTAGACGCAGGGCCAGCAAACAGCTTAGACCGAATGAGTCTTCGCCAAATTGAGCAGAAAAACTGGTTGGCTCTTTACTGATGTCGAATGCCGCGCGAGCGCGGGCACTGGTGATCATCGAATAGGCTTGGCTTCCAAATCGATCGAGACCGTCAAGTAATTGTCGGTCTGATTCCGCCGACTCAAAACGTTTATCCAGCTTGCTCAACAGTGCTTGACGTCGCCCGATTTCGTCGACGGAAACACCGCCGGGGGCGAGTCCACGAACGTTATAAGGTTGACCAAATTTCGGTGTTGAATTGGTTTCCAGCGCCGAATACTGAATTCCCAAGTAACCAGGTCCTTGACCAACCCGCGGCACTGCGACATTGGCGGGAATATCATCGTCTGTCGGCCATTGCATTGCGATCGTCGAACCATAGCCAGGGTACTCGATCGACGGCAACGGACGGCTTCCAGTATTGACGTATTCACGTCCAAGCTCATGCGCTGCGAGTGTATGGCTGACCCCTCGCAAAATCGCATACTTGTCGGCGCACTTTGCCAAGTTTGGCAGATGCTCCGAAATGCGAATTCCGGAAACATTGGTTTCGATTGCCTTGAACTTGCTCCGAATTGTATCGGGAGCATCGGGTTTGAGGTCAAACGTATCCAAGTGTGATGGACCACCGGGAAGTTCTATGTAGATTGCCCGGTCGGCTTTCGCATTGCGGATTTCGCCGGCGCTAGCCAGCCGTAAATGCGATGCCAGCGTCAAGCCGCCAACGCCCAATACACCCACCTTTAAACAATCACGTCGCCGGATTCCATCGCAGGTTTCATGTCGTGCCATTTCAGTTCGCTTTACAAAATCGAAGTAATAGGACTTTAAAATCAGTGGGACAGGATGAACTCTTTGGTATTAAGCAGCGTCCACATCAACGACTCAAGCCCATCCCAAGGCTTAGGGGAATCGCTGATAAATGACACTGCGGTTTGCAACTCTTCTTCATCAGGAGTTCGACAGAGTACGCGCAAATAGGCCGATGTTGCCCACTCGTTGAACAATTCCAACTGCTTAGATTTTTCAATCCTATCGGCTCCATCCAAGTCGGGCTTTACTTCGTCAATCTTCGTGTCCGAACGTGCATTTGTCAGACTTTCCAAAGTAACTTTTTCCAAGCCCATTTTCTCAAGTCGTTCGTTCGCTTGACGCAACTCTTTCTCAAGCTGAAACTTGAAGTGCTGTTGCTTCGCTGTAGGCATTGACTGGAACATTGCGACACGCCGGAACAGTCTGTCACGAACCAACTCAGCCGACTTCATCTTGCCTCCATTGTCCTTTCCGTTGTCTTTGTTTTGATCGCTACTGGGCGATCGCAACGGTTGGCCCGTCAATGCCATTGATGTCTTAGCTACCCAGCCGCTGGCTTGGGTCAAAGACCGGTGTATGTCGACGTCGTTCTGCAAATAGATTGATTGCAGCAAGTTGGCTTGATCACTACGATCACAGTCACAGTTCGTTTCGCGAGTCGATTGTCCAAAGACCTGCAGCGCAAAGTCACGACCGTCTTTTTTACCATTGCCACCGATCCGCCCACCGATTGCAAGGTTGTTGAGCGTTTGACGTGCCTGGGTTGCATCCGCGTCGCTTGCAGTTGACAGAAAAACGGAATCGCGAATGAGTTCGGCTGGCAGGCGTCTGGGAACATGCCGACTAAAGTTTCGTTCGTCGACTGCATTGGTGACGTTGGGTTTGCTACTTCGTTGGTATGTATCGCTGCTGAGGATCAATCGGTGAAGCGACTTTAGGTTGTAACCTGATTGAACGAACTCATTAGCGAGATAGTCCAACAGCGGTCCGTTGCTTGGTGGGTTACCGAGATTCATATCGTCGGTTGGATTGACGATGCCGATCCCGAAGTAGTTTGACCAAACACGATTAACGATCGCTTTGGCAAAATAAGGATTATTCGGTTGGCGCAACCAACTCATCAACGAATCGCGTGGATCATCTTTCAAGGTAATCGTTTCCAATTCGCCAAGAATATGCTCGGCGGCAATCCTTGGTTTTTGATTTTGATTTTGATTTTTGGCGTTTTTTTTTTTTGCTTTGAGCTTTTCCTCCTTGGAAAGTTGTTCACGCATGCCTTCGCGAACAACAAGCTCCGGAAAAGGGACGATAGCACCCTCTTCTTCTGCCGCTTTGTAAATCAACTTACGCAAGTCACCTCCACGAACGTCATTCCCACCGGTAATTGCAGCCAACATCTCGTCGCGGTCTTCGCGCGCGTCGGGGCTTACACTGTTACCGTTCGCTTGAACTGAGGAGAACAAAACAGCGAACTTATCAAAGTCCTCTTTGCTCCACTGGTCAAACGGATGCTTGTGGCATTGTGCGCACTGAATGCGGATTCCCAGAAACGTGTAAGCGAATCCTATCGCTCGTTCTTCTGGCATTCGAAAGTTATCGCGGCCCCAATATTGTGGCAGGCCGGGACGAGCCGCAAACGTTTCGTCATCGCCTGTTCGGCAAGCTTCCGACATCAATTTGCAATAATCGACATAGCTTTCACCTGGCAATCGCGTCTCGGCGACCACAATCCCTTCGATGATGTCATCGTAGGCAACATTTTCCGCGAGCCGTTTTTCAAGCCAGGCAAACCAGGACTGTGACGCCACACCGCGAAGAGGGTAAAAGTTCTTTAGTTGCTCTTCGCTGTTTCCTGTCCAGTCCGATAATCGGGTTGCCCACCAAGCTGCATAGCCTGGTTCCTCGAGAAGTTCGTCGATCAACGTGAGTCGCTTATCCGGTGATTGATCAGTAACGAATTGCGTGACCCGATCGGGCGACGGAATCATGCCCGTAACGTCCAATGACGACCGGCGAATGAAATCGTAATCGTTGCATAAGTCTGACGGCACAATCCTCAACTTGTTGAGCTTTTGCATCACAAGTTCATCGATTGGATGCGGTGACTGACGCGGGGCAACGATACCGCTGCCTTCCAAATCGCTCGGTCGCATGACAGATACCGGAGCCACGGCTTTGTCATCGGATACGACGAGGTGAGTGTCGCCAGTGCCAATCGATCTCACAACGCCTGTCGCATCGATTTCGGCGACCGAGTCATCGTTGGTTGTAAACCGACAAAGTTCAGTGACGTCTTCATTGGTTCCATCGGCCCAATGTGCAATTACTCGAAGTGCAACATGATTGTTCTCTTTACCGAACAAGATCTCGCTGGGAAAAACTTCGAGACGATCAAGCGTTTGCAATTGGCCAGAAAACGGAGCGCCGGCTGCGACCCAGTGGCGAAGCACCTGGTGTTGCCAAGAGCCGATCTCCATCCGTTTGCCACCTTCATGAATATCAGCGTTGGTTGGTTTGGCAAGTATTAGGCTTTCATCAACATCGACCGTATCAACGCGACCCGTATCGACACTAAGTAACGCCGCATAATCGGCCTTGAAGTCATATCCAAACAGCGATAGCTGAAATCCACCGCGGCCTTGAAATGATCCATGACAAGCGCGTCCGTTGCAACCCAGATGACCCAAAAGTGGTCCGATGTGGCGTTGAAAATCAGGTACGCCAGCAACCGACACACCGTCTTTTCCCAGGTTGGCGAAACGTTTCGACAAGGGCTCTTGAACAACCGATGCGGGCTCCGCAGCCAATGAAAAGTTACTTAGCAGCAGGGTGAGCCCCAGCACCGTCATCGTCGCTAAATTATTCATGGCCGAATCAGTTCTTTTTTTCATCAGAATCGTTATCCGAAGTAGCTTTCGAGGGCAGGGCTGGACGAGTTTGGGCGGGGCGGGGGCCTACTCCGTGAAGGATTTTTATTCAGCAAATTAAATGGTTTTAGCGGTACGGCGCGAGCCGTCCGGTCTCACTGACGCTTGAGGCACCGGATGGCTCTCGCCATTCCGCTAAATTATCCTTCACGGCGTCGGGCGGGGGCCAGAATCATTTTTATGGTTACCGATCGCCCGCAGGTAAGCATGAGAACGTTCATCGATCGTTTCGGACTCAAGCCTTACTCGTTCTTCATAAAGCTTTTTCCGATGTTCAACGCCGCGTTCGATCATCTGCTTCGTTTGGCGGAGGCGGTCTTCATTAACGACTAATCGCTCATCGATCAACGCCAGCTCTCGATCTAATCGCTCAAGCTCAATATCATGCAGTGCTTTAAGTTGTTGTAAGATTGCTTTTTGATCGGGTTCTGACTTCTTGACTCGAACTTTGGCTTTTAGCAAATCAACCTGTCCACGCATCTTCCATTGGCGAAGTGAAATATCGAATAACTTGGAATCACGTTGTTTGATCATGTTCAGTCGCTTCGCCGAACGATCGAGTTCATGGATCGCTTTTTCGTATTGTCGAGGCGAATGCTTTTGTAAATGTTTTAAAACGGGCAACAGTTCGCTCAAGTGTTTCGTTGCTAACTCAAATCCTGGTGTGTCACTCGATGACGCTTCGGACTTCTCCGCGCCAGGAGCAGGACATTGAATGAATACAGTACCGGACAGCAGCAACGCACATAGGAATCCCCCACGGATACGAACTCTCATGGTGCCACCTCAGTAGCTTCCTCAAGCGTGCCGTCAGATTGCATATCCAGTACGGCAACCAACAACCATTCCGGCGGTTCATCGGATGAAAAGCCGATCGTCGATTCAGCTTCATCTAGGTCGTCATCGGCAAGCTCTTCGCTTGCTGACCTATCGGACGTATCACCAGAAACATTGGCGGAAAATCCGTCATCAATCAACCACCCCGGCATGTCACCACTGGGTTCCGTTTCGCCACCGGTCGGTAACGACTCTGCCCATGCCATCGCCACACGTTCGTCGGAAAATGGATCGGAACGGAAACCACGGATCGAAAAGATGACGATTGAAATGGTTGCAGCCAACGTGAGCAGACCGATCAGGTAACGTGCTTGTGAACCTTGCTCTGGCGTGTTCGTCGCTACCAATTCACGGTCCTGTTGCATCTGGTCGTTGCTCGAAGTCGCAGATAAAATCAGCATGATCGATGCATACTGACCTAATCGCTCACCGTGACTTTCGTCCGCTGCCAGCCACGCTTCCATTTCTTTCTGATCGTCGACCGACGACGAGCCAAGCAGATAAGCAATCAGCTCATCATCGCTCGGCGATGAACCGTTTGGGTTGTCGTCAGTGTTATTTAATTGCCGCATCAGTGATCCGCTTCCAAAATTTTTCGCAACCATTTTAGCGCAGAATGAACCCGAGTCAACGCAGTTCCAAGTGGTACATTTAAATCTTCTGCAATTTCTCGAAAAGAAAGATCCTCGAAAAATCGTTTACGAAGAACAACTTGTTGTTCGTGTGGTAGCTCCTTAGTGGCTTGTCTCAGACGCTCATAACATTCGGCACTGAGTAATCTATCTGCGGGCGACTCTGCATCGCCTCCATCTAATGTCTCGTGCGCGAGTTCATCGAGCTTCTCTTCGGACCGCTTCTGTTTCCGCCAGTGCAGAGCTGCTTCACGCCTAGCGACAACAAACAGCCAAGCTCCTCGCGCCGCTGGAACAACTCCGTCGCCGTGTGTCCAGAGTTTCTCAAACACCTTACTAAAACAATCCTCAACATCCGCTTCATTTCGCAGTTTTGCCCCTAGGAACGCACGAACGCCAGCCGAAAATTGGTGGTAGCAATCATCGAATGCGTCGGCGCTGAGGCGTCTCTTCACCTCGTCGTTAGGGCTAGACTGGCGAGCCACGGAAGAAAGATGCGCGTCGATAGGAATTTATTCGATGATCGATGATTGCTTTTCACGACCAAAGAAACTCGAAATTCGGAACGGGGGAACTGAATTGGGCAAAATATCGCCCCTGGTTACCATTGGGTGTGGTCTTTATGCTGCGGCTGCCTGAATGGCACAAGGCTAACTCACAAAACTTCTGGTTGCCTTTTCCATTCAAATCATTGATCGCCAATCGGCGAAACCGTAACCTGGGGCGTTGGGGGTACTTATGAGCGACGAAAACGGAAAAGTCTGGGCTGGTTTTGACCTTGGCGGAACCAAAATGCTGGTCGTCCTGTATGACGACGATTTCAAAATAATCGGTCGAAAACGCCGTAAAACACGGGGTAGCGATGGGGCCGAAAGCGGGATGGCTCGCGTTATTTCAACCATTGAAAGAGCGTTCACTGAGTCCGACGTTTCGCTGAACCGACTTGCGGGAATCGGGATCGGCTGTCCAGGTCCCATCGATACCGTCAATGGCAAATTCCTCCATGCTCCCAATTTAGGGTGGAGTGATGTGAACGTTGCCGAACAACTCGGCAAACGCTTTGGTTGCCCCATTTCAGTGCTCAACGACGTTGATGCAGGCGTTTATGGTGAATATCGATTTGGTGCCGCCATCGATTCTCGCTGTTCCGTCGGCATCTTCCCTGGGACGGGAATCGGCGGCGGGTGCGTTTATGAGGGCACCATCCTTCAAGGTGCAGGTATCTCCTGCATGGAAATTGGCCACACGCGGATCAGCAGCAGCTCGAGAATCAGCGGTTTTGGCCTGTCAGGAACCCTTGAAGCCGAGGCGAGTCGCTTAACCATCGCTGCGGAAGCGGTCAAAGCGGCATTTCGCGGTGACGCCCCTTATTTGCAGGCCAACGGCGGTACGGACCTTGCCGATATTCGCAGCGGGACACTTGCTGCGGCCATCGAAAATGGCGACAAATCGATAAAGAAGTTGGTGGAAAACGCCTCAGAGACGATCGGTTTCGCGGTCGTCAACATCGTTCACCTGCTGGCACCCGACATAGTCATACTGGGTGGCGGTTTGGTCGAGGCAATGGAAGATTTGATCGTCGGCACGGTCAAGAAGACGGCCCGGAACAACGTCATGGAGCCGTATCGCGATCGCTTCGACGTTGTCGCCGCCAAACTTGGCGACGACGCGGGTGCGATCGGTGCTGCGGCCTGGATCAAACGAAAAGTCAATGGCAGCTAAACGCGGTCGACGAATTTGTTAATCAATGCCTCGATCATTTCTTGACGTCCACTTGAGTTTGGCGCAACTTCGCCTTTTTCAAGCATGTATGACTCCAGATCGGTAAAATTAACTTGGCCGGCCTCAATCTTAGCACCGATCCCGTGATCCCAACTGCTGTAACGATTGCGAACGATCTCTTGCAATCCACCATCGGCACGAATCGCTGCCGCAATCTTGAGCCCCTTAGCAAACGCATCCATGCCGCCGATGTGAGCATAGAACAAGTCGATCGGTTCAAACGATTCGCGGCGGACTTTCGCATCAAAATTCACACCGCCGGGGGCAATTCCACCGTGCTTCAAAATCGCCAACATCGACTGCGTGGTTAAGTAATAATCCGTTGGGAACTGGTCGGTATCCCAACCGAGCAGCAAATCGCCAGTATTGGCATCGATGCTTCCCAAGGCCCCTTGGAAGCCCGCATAGTCTAACTCATGCATCATCGTGTGACCCGCCAACGTGGCATGGTTGGTCTCGATGTTTAGCTTAAAGTGATCGAGAAGTCCGTAAGCCCGTAAAAAGTTGATGCAAGCCGCCGCGTCGCTGTCATACTGGTGCTTTGTCGGCTCCTTTGGCTTTGGCTCGATCAGGAACTGACCGGTAAATCCAATTTTCTTTGCATAGTCGACGGCCATATGAAAAAATTTGGCCAAATGGTCCAATTCGCGTTTCATGTCCGTGTTGTAAAGATTCTGATAGCCTTCACGGCCACCCCAAAAAACGTAGTTTTCCCCACCTAGTCGTTTAGTAACTTCGAGCGTTTTCTTGACCTGGGCAGCACCGTAAGCAAATACGTCAGCGTTGCAGCTCGTTGCCGCCCCGTGCATAAATCGCGGGTTACTGAACATATTGGCGGTTCCCCACAACAGCTTGACTCCGGACCGCTTTTGTTCCTCTTCGAGCACGTCGGCAACCGCGTCAAAATTCTTGTGAGACTGACGCAGTGTGTCGCCTTCAGGCGCAACATCGCGATCGTGAAACGCGTAATAAGGTGCCTGTAGCTTTTCAAAAAGCTCAAATGCAACCCGCGCTCGAACGCAGGCGTTTTCGACACTGTTGGAGCCATCATCCCACGGCCGAAGGGCAGTGCCTGGGCCAAACGGATCGCTTCCCGTTCCTCGAAACGTGTGCCAATATACGATGGAAAATCGCAAATGGTCCCGCATCGTCTTCCCCTCAATTAGCTCGTCGGGGTTGTACCACCTGAATGCGAGCGGATTGTCGCTTTGGCAGCCTTCGTATTGGATTTTGGGGATGTTTGGAAAAGCAGGCATGCGGTGATTCACAAAAAACGGAGGTTAAGCATTTTCGAAGCCAGATAATATCAACGCCGCGACATTCGTAGGCAACCCCGCAGACGCAACGAGCCGATTGATTGTGGCCAATGGAGGTACTCAAAGCGAGTTGCATTGGCAAAAAATGCGAAAACCACCGTTCCAGAATCTTTTTCGCCATTTGCGGTAAAATCGGCACCATTCCAAGCCACACCTGACGAACGCAGCTTTTTATGCTTGACGACAATGATCTCAGCGGTGAGTATTAGTGTTTTATTGTTCAGAGTGACTTATCCATTTCTCACAATTTTTGACCTGGACCATCGTCAAGTAGCGAACTTGAACGCTGAATGGGACTCGATTTCGATGAAACTTAAAACAGAGCCTGCCGTTTTGAATCGTAACCAAGTCATGGAGGAGTCAGAATCGATGCTGGACATACTTCAGATTCTGAATCGCCAGCGTTGGATCATTATTTTTTGCGTGACATTGGGACTGGCGCTCGGTGTTTTCTATGCGACCCAGGCGATGGTTTTGTACAAGTCAACCGCCAAAGTGCTGATCAATTCCAAGAGCCCCACGCAGGGCTCAGGGAAAGAATCGGGCGTCCTAGACGAGGATATCCTTGCTAATCATATCGAGATCCTGCGCAGTCGAAAAATAGTGGAAGGGGCGCTCACGAAAGACGGCCTGATGAGTCTGGCATCGATCCAACCATTGCTGTCGGAGAGCAAGGGTGAAGACACAGCAGATTATGTGATCAATCGACTTGATATCGTCAAGGGAGGCAGTGGTGCGGCCAAAGACGCGCGTAGCCTTCAAATTGCATTTTCGCACCCCAACCCGGAAGAATCTCGACTAATCCTCGAATCCATTTTGGTCGAATACCAACATTTTATTACCGGCCAGCTTGAGTCGGTGATGCAAAAAGCAACCGAATTTATTAACGAAGCGAAGGATCAAGTCGAAACCGACCTTCGCGCCGTCGAGCAGGAGTACATCGCAGCACGAAAGGCCGCTCCTCTACTGTTTCAGGGAGAAGGCAGCAGCAACGTTTATCAAGATAAGTACAGACGACTTGAAGAAGAACTCCTAACCGTTGATATTGAAGAGTCCGCGCTGAGTGCCCGCTTAGAACGAGTCCAGGAAACGTTGGCAACGATGGACAAAGCTGGCAATCTAACGGATCATTTGGACAAGTTAGCTCTCATCGATAGCGACAGCCTTCAACGTCTCGGGTTATTTGCTTCGTTGCAAACCAACACCGCTGGCACAGCGCAGTTCCAAGCATCACAGCCAGCGCGAGTTGCCGAGGCGCAAACTCAATTTAAGAACGTATTGGAGTTGATGAGCGAGAAGCAAAGGCTCACGACTGTTTTTGGGCCTAGTCATCCAAAAGTCCAAGATATCGATGACCAGATCAGTCTGGTTAAAAGCTTTCTAGCCGAAAATAGTGATATTGTCGCGGATGATTTGGGGCCAGGCATTTTAAGCCCCGAATTGCTTCTCAAAGCTTATGTCGGCTTCCTCCTGAATGATGCTGCGGCACTACGCGAGAAAAAACGAGAACTCCAGATTCTTGCCACCGATGCTGAAACGCAGGCAAAATCACTCATTGATTTTGAGCTTCAAGACTCGGTATTTCGCACAAAGATCAAACGTCAAGAAGCCCTGTTCGACGGCGTCGTGCAGCAACTACGCGAGCTAGACACCGCTAGTGGTCTCAGCGGATACGTATATGAGTTGCTCGAAACGCCTCGCGTAGGTATTCAATCGTGGCCGAGTATCCCTCTATGCGGTCTTGGCGGACTGATGCTCGGATTGTTTGGCGGCTTGTTTTTGGCCGTTGCCAACGACCTGCGCGACGGTCGTTTCCGATCGGCAGCCGAACTTGAAAACTTCGTCAAAGTTCCGATGCTCGGACGCCTTGGTAAAGTCAATTCAATCAATCGTGGAATCCAGGGTTTGGTTGCGGCTGAGTTAACAGCAGATGCCGAAGCGATCCGAATGGTCCGAACGTTTCTATTACCTGACATCCGCTCCGGTAAGCTCCGCAGCATCGGAATGACCAGCCCCATGCAGGGAGATGGTAAATCTACGGTCGTTTCTAACCTTGCGGTGTCGTTTTCACAGCTTGGTCTGTCAGTCCTGGCGATCGATGCCGACCTTCGTCGCCCAAGCTTGCACCGTTACTTTAGTATCAAAAACGATATTGGTGTTACTGATTACTTATCTAGCGATATAGAGCCGATGAATGCCATTTGCACGTCTGATATTCCGAACCTATCGGTGATGCCAGCAGGCAAGTCAACCGCTGTCCCAGCCGAGCTGCTTCAGTCCGAAAAGTTCGACCGCTTGCTTAAATTAGTAAAGGACCAATACGACATCGTTTTGGTTGACCTTCCGCCTGTCTTGGCAGTTTCGGATCCATTGATCGTCGCCCCAAAGTTAGGTGGTATTGTAATCGTCGTGCGAGCGTCTACGGCGAGACGAAGTGAAGTTATGAATTCACTTAGCCGACTCGAATCTGCGAGTGGCAATGTCGCCGGATGCATCATTAACTCGTTTGGTGCTGGTAAAAACTTCAGTTCCGACGGTGGCTACTTTGGATATTACGATACTAGTTACACACAGTCGTCTTCAACACCCAAACATCAGGCCGCCAGAACCAACGGGAAGACCGGTAGAATTACCACTGCAAAACCTGCAGGAAAAGTTCCGACAAGTTCCGACTAGCGATACGGAGCCAGATGGACGACTCTAAAGCTCATTGGTAATCGATGAAAATTGATCCAACAGTTGTTGAAATGTAAGGCGATCCTCAGGATTGCCCGATGTTGTGAGCTTCATTGCAGTTTCGCGACTCATCACAGCCGCTGCTCGCTGACGAACGCTCGTAACGATTGGGTTGGCTGGATAAAGTCCCATCAAAATAAATTTTTCGAATCGAATGGACGCGGAAATCATTGGAATTGGCTCGTCAATGATGGAGGCATCTTTCGCAAGCCGGTGCAGGTTTTGACGCGAATCACTGGTTACAAACACCTGTATACTTGGCAAGTTACCGGATTCGTTTATCGCTAGATGAAAGAACATCAATTCGGTGACGTGCTGCTGGCCACCAACGGTGCTTTTGCCACTTTCTTGTTTGACGAAACGAAACGTCATGACGAGCGTTCTGCCAGAAGCATCCGTTTCGTCGCGAAGCACCCCCAAAACTCGGAATCGCGCAATCGCCTCTTCAATCATTCCCTCTGCTTTAATCGAGAGCGTCGGGTAAGCAAGCTGATAAAATGCAGCACGACAATCCGTACCAAAATAGGCTTGCCCCTGCGAATCTTGATAAACGATAGGCTCAATTACGAGGCGATGATCGCGAAGATAGGCTTCGATCGCACCACGAGACGCTTTAGGAAGCTGTAGCTTCGACGAAATGTCAACTTCTAAGCCGACCGTTGCAACAGGAATCCTCCCCAGCATGCCGCTGTGCCCAGGTTTTGCTCTTGTCAAAGATTGCTTAACAGGAGTATCGGGAGTCAACAATTGACACGCAAACTCGCGAGCATCATTGAACGCTCGATTCGCCTGTGAATCCAGCCAAGGCACCTCAGAGATCGAATGAATCTGGTCCCTGTTGGGTGTCGCCCCCAGAACACCTATTGCCAGGCGACTGTTGGAAACTTCGCCGGGTGTTGTTAGGGAGCCTACCACCGATGAATCAGTCGTTGTGTTTTCTTCCGTCGTTTCCAATTCCGATGCGATTTCTCCCGTTGCAAGGCGAGCGCTAGGATACTGACTGGGAGCCTTAGGCTCGTTAGGTGCCAATAGCATCGACTTTCTGACTTCCACCACCGTCATTCCGACGGCAGCGACCAACAACATGACTGACAAAAACTTGAGCAAACCATTCGATTTCATGATGCTACTTCGATTCTATGGATGACTACAGATCGCTTCACATCCGGCGATCCAATTTTTGATCAAACGTCGGATAAGTACTTCATCAAAGTACTGACGACAACCACGCATGATAAGGCTCATTGTAGCACCATAATCCCCGACCATGATCGCCAAGGGAACTCCTGGCGGAAGCGGTATCGTGCCTGAAACCCTCCGTACATAGGCGTCGCCAAGCTTCCAGCCTGCTTCGTCGAGCGATAGTCCGTGGCGCCGGCCGAGGGTCTGATTAGACATGCAGGTCAACGTCGCGGTCGGCGTGAATCGTGGTGCTCTCTCGACAAACGACAAAATACGAGGGAATTTCTCGATCATTTCAATGCCCTTTAGCAATTCACCCGCAACGCCACGACTACGTACATAGGCCATCTGCTGCGATACCGATTCAAGGAGTGATCGGGCATCCGTCCAATCCTTGGTCCGGCGTCTCACGTAGGCAAAACCAATTCTATTGGCGGCGGGCAAACGCCGGTCCGCCCATGTCCGCAAGTCCGCCGGGTTCAGAATCGAAACATAGTGCGACGTGCTTGTGTTAAGATCCAAGTTCGCGAACATCAAAAATGCTGCCGTCAAGGCAACATCATTTAGGACCACCTGCTGCTCTCGAAGTAGCTGCCGAATTCGAACACTGAGTGACTTTTCCAGCTCGACTTCGACAACCACACTACTGAGAACCCCAGTACCTTCCTGTCCGCTAAGTTTCTTGAATCGAGCGGTTTTACCACGCACGGTCACCCACAAGTTTCGCATGCCCTCACCGACCCCAATCGGAGGCTGCACGTTTGGCATCGAAAATCGCCCGCGATTTTCTAAGCGTTTCACGTCTAGCCCGAGCTTGACCGGTTCGCCCTTGAGTAGTGATGTATATGCATTGAACACATCGCGAAGGAAAAATCTCGCCGCCCCTTGCCCATCCGTACAAGCATGATGGTAATGCATAGCTAAGCGAATCTTGCGGTCATCGTCACTCGTTAAGACGATCCGGATCCCAGGAGATTTCTCTAAGTCAATCGGCTCCAGCGGTTCTTCATACGGCTTCGCCAGACGCACCACTCGCCGACCTTGAAATACATTCTCGGTTGACACCGAGCGCCACAAAGCAGGCGTTTGAGAGCGATCAATGACGCAGCACAATAGCGGATGAGACGCTAACGCAATCTGAATCGCGAGTCCCAACACGTCTGCATCGATCACACCTTCAAAATCAACTTCGCCTGAAAAGAACATCGCTCCGCCGGCTTTTTCCGAGCGCAGCATGAAGCGCTCGATTGCTGTTAGTGACCGCCAGGCTTCGGGCGACTCAGACACGGATGCTAACCCCGCCGTCGACGACGATGGTTTGCCCTTGAATGAGATCGCTCAGCGGGCTCGCCAAAAAGGCGACAACATCCGCAACGTCATCGGTTACAAGACGACGCTCTCCAATCATCATTCGGTCTTGCGCTGCTTTCATCAAATCGTCGACGTCAGGCATGCTCAGCACCGCATCCGTCGCGACGATCCCTGGCAAAACACAGTTGAAGTTGATTCCACGCGGTCCATACTCCAACGCCAAATGACGAATCAAACTCTCCAGCGCAGCTTTTGACGCTCCGATCGCTGCGTAACTTGGCACGGCCCACATCGAACCGTGGCTGGAAATCGCGACCAGCTTGCCATGTCGCGTGTTTGCATGGCCGGGCTTTGCGTCTTTAGCCGATGCCGCCAGCGACTCGGCTGCCGCCTGAGCCAGCCAGACCACCGGGCCTGCGTTGGTCCGCAACGTAGCTTCCAGCGCAACCGGCGTCAATTCCGACGCTCCGCGAAATCCGCCAGCAGCAACATTGCTAACGACAATGTCCAAACCACCGAACCGCTCGGTCACCACGTCAACCATCGCCCGCACATCTTCTCGTTCGGAAACGTCAGCACGAACCGCCATCGACCGCCGACCGAGAGCCTGGATCTGACGCACAACTTCCGTGCTTGGGCCTTGCGAAGTCAAGAAATTGACAGCCACATCAGCACCGCACTGCGCAAGTCGAAGCGCGCAAGCACGACCGATGCCGCGACTAGCTCCCGTCACCAAGGCCCGTTTCCCTCGTAAATCAATCAAGTCACTACTCCGCCATCAAAAAACGTCGTCCAATATCCTCGTTCCAAGATTCATAACTCAGTATATCCGGCAAAAAGATGGGCGGTAAAAAATGTGGCGACGACCAGAAGCTCCCCACCTTTTACCGAACATCTTTTTGCCGGGCTTTCCCCTACCCAGGACAATGCCGGTGGAATGCGTCAAGTCGCTCTTCGCAGCGTCCAAAAATTCCATTGTCCGCCGCACCTCGCTTGCCGATCTGCACTCGCGGAAAGATCGCGGCATCCTCATCAAGGATTTTTGCAGCAATCTTGGCAGACGCTCGCCTCAAGCCCCATGACCAACATCGACGGTGCAATCCAGCACGCTGGGCCGCTCGCCCGAAGCCAATCACTCGCATGCTGCTCCGTTCTGCCGCCAGCGGTTGGATTTGATACACGAGCGTGATCGATTCGGTCAACGATGCCATCAAGTTGGGGAACAAATGAATGTGCCGATAGGTCGTGTCAAACGAGCCCGTCAGAAAACGGATCGACCATGCCTCCATTCGCTCAGCCAACGAGTCGCCTCGAGCATTGGTTTGGAACATGGTTCCGTGGTCACAAAGCTGATGCTCGCTCGCTTGTTCACCTGGATCGCTACCAAACGTTCCGGCGTGGACTTCGTTCAAATGATACGACTCAAGCGAGCCTTCGACTGGGATCTTCCAATTCGCTTGATACTCTCGCTGCATTGACAAATTCTCGATCCAACGGTCCGACATAGTGCTGTGGCGAAACATTGCCTCGTACGGGCCCAGCCAAGACTTCAAATCGGGAGCATCAGGATGAAGTTTGATGAAGACGAGTTGGCCGCAGCAAGCGACCTCAAAGGTTTCCAGCTTATGGCTCTCGCGATCAAACCCCGGAAAGTTGATTGCCCCTGGTAATCGTCGTGTGAGTCCATCGGAGCCATAGTGCCAACCATGGTACCGGCACTTCAATGCCTCGCTATGTCCCGCGCCATCATCGAAAAGCTGGCAGTGTCGGTGCGCGCAAACGTTCCGAAATCCAACGAGCTGGCCATCGCAATTACGTACGAGCACCGGCACTTCCAAAATCGTTACTGCCACATGATCGCCCGGGCTCGCCAATTGACTCGTGGATGCAACCAACTGCCACGCATTGCGCCGCAAATGGTCCAAATCGTCACGGTAGGCTTCTGCCGTAAAGTATCGCGACGGGGACAGTCGTGGGCTCATCGAATGCGTTGCTTGGTACATCGCGTGCTCACAACAGCCAGTGGATACGATAACCGCGCAGCGCCAACAACTGATCGCCGTTGAGCCCCAGCAAATCCGCTGCCAATATCATTCCTGACTCGTCTTGATCGATCTCGCGTGAATGCACCAACAGCGGTTCCCCTGGATCGGGGAAACGTCCAAAGTGAATCGCTTCAAATCGAACGGGCAAACTGCCTCGCCCAGTTGCTCGAAAGGCTAAGACTGCTGACGCATATAGCATCGCATCCATCACCGCGCAGGGGACCGTCCAGCCATGTACAGGACGATGTTCACCGCCCAGTTGAATGGGTGAAGGCGTCGTAATCGCGCCCACGGCATTGCGACCTTTGACCGCGATCGATCGCAGCATTTGGAACCGCTCGCCATGATAAATCGGACCGTCCGGCCCTAGATATTCAATCGGCTTGAAATCCCAAGCCGCGCGGTCAATCTTCGAAGCCAATTTCAGCGGCATCGTTGACTTCAAACCCGATTCAAAACTCGCTCGGAACCGCACCAATCCGCTTTCCACAATCCGACCATCTCGGCGACGGAGATCGGCCTGCAAGCACCAAGCATTGTGACCGCGACCATGGATGTCGCGAACGACCTCGATCGCCATCGCATCGTCACCGGAAAATTTTAATGGCTGAATCGCCTCGGCATGGTGGCAAACCACAATCGGTTCACCGCCCGATTCAAATCGAGCAGCCTCGGCGAGCATCTCCAGTGCAACGACAAACGGTAATGTTGGAATGCCGGCAATGCGATGTTCACTCAGAAATCGATCGGTTGATGGATCGAGAGTTACTACCCAGGGTTCGCCGTGGCTGAGCGATGTACCTCCAACCGTCTTCGTTCCGTGGGGGTCAAGGATTGGCAGCGTCGGTACGCCTTGCTCCGATTCATAACCAAGTCCAGGAAAGAACTTGCGGATGTATCGGCGGTCAGTGATCAGCACTTCGGACATATCGCCCCCGTGCTCCAGTTCGTTCAGAAAGTGTGCCAACCCTTCGTCGGCAGGCATGAATTCCATGCCGATCATCTCCAGCGCAAGCTTAGCCTCGGGCTTGGTTGCCATCCCAACGTCGCCCCACGCATGCCAATGAAAGGTCACGCATCGAACATCGGGACGCTGTTGTCGCAGACGTCCAACGACCTTGGCAAGCATGTCATTGGCGAGCGAATAATCGGTATGACCATTTGCTCCAAATCGACCGCTGATGGATCCAAATCCGACAAACCATTCAAGCGGATCATGTTGCGTCGCTTCGGCGAGAGCGATGCCCCCGTCAACCTTGGCGCGAATGCACTTTTCCACTTTGTCCAATCGCTTGCGATCGAAGCGAGCGTCTTGACCAGCTCCCGCGCCATGAATCACCCCGCGAATCGGTCGACCTTGTTCGCGAATCCAGTCAAGGATTTGATGAACAGCGTTAATATCCGAAACGTCAACACTGTGATAAACCGCCCGAATTCCTCGCTGCTCGCATGCCGCCAAAGTCAGGTCGATTTCAATTGCCTTTTCCAGATCACGCCAACTTTCGATCGCATTGTCTCCCGATTGTTGAGCTCGGCTGATCACTTCGCGTCGTAGTTCAGCCCGATTGGAAACAGCCCGCTGGCGAATCGATTCGCTGACATCGGGCGCCGGAGCGGTTCCCAGCAAGTGCAGTGTCAGGTCATGTTTCTCAGCTAACGCCATCGACGTCAGTGCCGTGATACCACGACCACCGCCGGAAACAATCCAGGTGCCACCTCGCGTAATGTTGTGTGAGCGATTGTCCGAGTTCGCAACATCCAGCGGTTGATAATCAGGCCGAACAGCCCAGCGATCAGCACCGCTGACCGTGACTTCTTCATCGTGCGAAGGAACCGCCAATTCACGGAAGATCCCATCGACGATACTCTCGACCGATGTCTTCGATACAACGTCAATGACTTTCATCGGCGTTTCTTGAAAACCACGCATCCAGGCTTCGATCAACATCGCTTTGGTCAGACCCGCCATCGCGCCCGATTCACAAGCATGGATCTGCGATGCAGAGAAACCGAAATCGCCGCCCATGTTAAGCACAGAAACTAATGATGCGCGCTCCATCCAACTCTGGTCGATCATCCGCTGCAGCCACAATTGACAAATACGGAACGGGATCAGGATGGCGGTTTGACGACGTCGACTCCAACTTGTCGTCGACAGATTTCCGGTCGCACCCAAGTCATGAGGTGTCGTTAAGAACAGATGCGGCGTTTCTCCCTTCGTCCACAGCTCGCCGAGCACCGTTTCTAACTGCTCGGACCGAAGCGACGAGTCAATCCGATGCGAAACGATACCGCTGGATGCGAGCCGCTTTTCAATCGCGTCGGCAATGGCATTCTGACCGACAATCAATGCTGGCCCATTCCAGACAAGCTCCGTTGGCATTCCGGCGCGACGTGGCTCTTCGATCATCTTGAGACCAAATCGGCAGGTTCCACGACCTGGGATCAAAAGCAATGGTGGGTCGACGGCGCTCGCCTCGGACCTTACGTAGGTGTTTGTAAATTGAGCGAGGCCCGAAGCTAGCGATGTCGGTTCACCGCTACTCATCCAACGCCAGAGCGATTCGGTTCGTATGCCGGTGTCGTTGGCGATTGTCTGAAGCGACGAACCACGCGAACCTTGTTGCCTAATCTCCGTCAACTGCTGGTCGTCAAACAACGCCAACAGTTGAACTTGTGATTCCTGGGTCGGAGCGTCAACGAGCGCGCGAAGACCGCGACGTATCATTTTTTTTTTACGTGCTGTTTCTTTCACAGCACTGTTGGTTGGTATCGCGTTTGAATCATGCGGTTTATGTTCTGCTGTCGCGATACTTCCATGGTTGGAGAGATGTTCAACCACAAAATCTCGAATTGAACCCAACGTTGGGAAGTTCGACAATCGGACACTTCGCAAATCGATATCTTGAAGATCGTAGTGGCTAACCAGCTCGCCAAGCAATTGCGCCTTTTTGATACTATCCAAGCCCAACTCGCCTTCCAAATCCGCATCCATATCGATCAGGTCTGGCGAATAACCGGTTTGATCGACGATGAAGTCAACCATCAACGTATCGATCTGCGCCACTGCAAAACGAGACGAGCTTGCGACTCGTATATCAAGCGGCGGCTCGACCTGCAAATGTCCATTCAACCGCCCATGGGATCCATTGCCATTGAATTCATTGCCATTGAATTCACGACCATTGGACTCGCCGGTGGGGCGTTCGACCACACGCGATCTGATTGGGTAAGCCTGATGCTCACTAACCACCAACTTTCGAATATCGCCGAGCGAATGAAAATGGCTCAGCTTCATCTGCCGCAGGTCAAGCTCTAGCGACGCCCATTCGGCTAGCTCGCCAATGATCTGCGCCTTCTTGATGCTGTCTACGCCCAACTCTGCTTCCAGGTCGGCTTCAAAATCGATCAGATCAGGGCTATATCCAGTCAACTCAACGACAAGGTCGATAAGGAACTGATCAGCTAAGTCGCTTTCACACACGGGTTCATTCTGTATCACTCGATTTACCGACGTCACGACGGAATGAATCGGTGCGGCGTTAATTGGTGCGGCGTTAATCGGTGCGGCTTGTGTCGGGCGAGGTTTTGTTCGACTGCGCCGCGTGACATCGATCACTTCCGGTATCAAGTCGGAGTTGCCAAGTGATGACTTAGGCTTTTCGATTGTGACAGAGTCTTCGCTATGATCGATTTGCTGAATGGTCGAGGCAAGCTGCAAGCCAAATGAGGCTCCCATTTTACCAACGCTTGTTTTGCCAACGCACTCTGACGCGAGACGAACCAGAGCCATGCGCTGGGCGTGCGATCGATCGTTGCCGTCCAGCGATACGCAAATCGCAGCGGTGCCTACGATGGAACGATGAAGACGCGTGAGGATGTCGCTTGGACCGACGTCGATCAGCAATCCGCAACCATCGCGGGCAACTCTTTCAATTGCGCTACAATACATCAACGGCTGTGTCAGTTGATCGATCAAGCCATCACGAATTGCATCCGGCTCGCCGACGTAGCGCCCCTGAATAGTCGAAAAAAATCCGCAAATTGGTGGGCTCAATCGCTCATGGTCAAAGTTCGTTCGCAAACGCACGCGAGCGTTCTCAAGTGCAGGCGAATGAAACGCCGCTGGCACAGGGATCACGATCGCAGCCATGGACGCTTCGGTTAATGCCTCGCGGGCGATCGCGATTTCGTCTGGCGATCCGGCGATTACTGTCTGATCGGGAGCATTGTGATGTGTGATGCAGATGTTTGTTCCAAGCGTTGCCAAAATTGCGTCAACACGGCTTGGGGTTCCACGGATGGAAAGGAGCTGTCCACGATTTCGAGTCGTCATGACGACCGCGTCGCTGCGCTGCTTGGCAAAGCGGATTGCTTGCGGCAAGGTCATCACGCCCGCCTGCAAAGCTGCACCGCATTCGCCGAAGCTATGACCAAAGACCATATCGGGGCGATGCCCATGGCGAGCCAACGAATCCGCAAGCGTTGCGCTGACCGCGAGCACCCAAAGCTGCGTCCACCAAACGTCATGGCCAAGCTGCTTTTCAGGGTCATGTAACAAACCGCTGATCGCGGGCTGGCCCACGGTGGTCAACGCCAAGTCAAATTGGCACAGGAAATCTTTCGCTCTGTCGTCTTCACTAACGACCTGCGGGATCGCAGAATACTGCGCACCTTGCCCCGGAAACGCCCAGGCAATGCGGTCGTTTCCAAGACCTCGATCCCACATTAACGCAAGATGGCGATCGACAACCGTGGAACGTTTTCCAGCTCGCCACGCCTTCAGCAATGATTCAACGGCCACAGAAAGTGACTTTGCACTTGTCGCAACGACACCACCACGAAAACGCGATTGAGGCGAAAAACGATCAAAATTACGACCCGAAGAAACACCTTGAAAAACGTCGTTTGGTGTTTCAGCCGCGTGGCGTAAGGCATGTTCGAACGCAGCCTCATCCGCTCCTTCAAGACGGATGATTCGGTGAGTCCCGTTGTCAATCATGTTCATGGTGTTCGTCGAAAGTTCTAGCAAATTTGGCAACGGATGATGAAGCATTGGTACTGGTTTAGGAATCGTTTGCGGAGTCGGTTTGCTGTTAGGAACTTTTTTGTCTGCAGAAACATGACGTACCGACGTGGTCACATAGAAACCGTCCTCGGCAGTTGACGTGATCGTTGCGACCGTCGGACCCGATGATTCCCAACGCACCGTCTCCGCTACTAAGCGGACGATGCTGTGGGCTCCAG
Source organism: Planctomycetaceae bacterium (assembly GCA_043775635.1). Classification (GTDB taxonomy): domain Bacteria; phylum Planctomycetota; class Planctomycetia; order Pirellulales; family Pirellulaceae; genus UBA6163. The sequence goes on from JAYVSE010000367.1 coordinate 30,558, forward strand.
CAAGGTATCCCACTCGTTTGACGATCTGATGATTGATCGGATCCTCCCCCAAGCGAGAATGACGGAACTTCATCGCGTCCGGGTTAGTTCCGATTGTAAAATCGTCGATCAAACCCAGGACTTGCATGTTGTCACGTCGCGCATCGGACAACCGTCGCAACATCAAGATCGCCACGCCCTCGCCTGGCAACACTTGAGAGCAGTCGACCCGAATATCATTGGCGCGACCGCTGAGGGACAAGCGATCGCGCAGTTCCAAATCTTTGAATGCCACCAAGTCCAGCGAACGTTGGACAACACCGCAAACCACCGTATCGGATGTTCCGGCTCGCAATTGATCAACCGCAATCATCAGCGCCAGCGAGCCCGATGCGTCGTCTGCATCGACCGCACAAGCACCGCCCATCAAATCAAACGACTTCGCGATTCGAGAGGCCAGCGTGCTGGCGGTAAAGCTTCCGGTCTCATCAAGCAACGCAGGGTACCGCTTAAGCATTAAACAACGATACTCAACCGCGATGCTCTCTGCGGCTTGTTGACTGAGGCCAGCGTGAGTTAACTCATGAATCAACTCGCGGCAAACCTCGGGTAAACGAAGTCCGACCTGCAATTGGTTTGAGAATTCGCCTCCAAAAATCGTTCCGACAACGACCGACGTTCTCTGCCGATCGCCAAGCCACTTGCCGCCGTCTGCTTCTTGAGCAGCTTGCGCCACGGCATCGATCAACATCATTTGAACGGGGTTCGCAAGCAGCACCTGCTTCGGTGGAATCCGATAGGGTTGGCCGTCGAATTTATATCCGTGAATGTAACCGCCATTGTTGGTCGGTACGTGAAACGGTGACAATCGACTGGACAAGCCGACTCGGTCGCGCCATCGTTCGCTCGAAGGTGCTCCAATCGATGTGGTTTCGCTCAGCAGCAATTGAGCAAATGCGGCAACGTTGAAGGCACCGGGCAGAACTAGACCACGACCGACGATCGCGATCGGTTCTTCATTACTTTGCTTGCTGGTCGCGATCGCGGTGGATGCTGGACTCGCGGTCGCGGCTGCCTGCTCGACAACTGCATGGCCATTGAGCCCGCCGATGCCGAATGCGTTTACGGCTCCACGTCGCGGACGATTGGCCATTGGCCAAGCCGTCGTTCTCGCCACGACGCTGATGTTGCGTGATGATGCTTCAAGGCCAGGATTCGGTTTTTCAAAATTGATTGTTGGCGGAATCTCGCCTCGTCTCATCGCAATCAGTAACTTCACCAGCCCGACTAATCCAGCGGCTTCAAGCGTGTGTCCAAGATTACTCTTGACGCTGCCGACCAAGAGCCTCGCGGTGCGGCCATTTTTAGTCGCGCCGTTCACTTGACGTTGATGATCCAGCCGATCAGAATTGAGGATTTCTACTAGCGACTGTAACTCAGTCGCATCGCCGACCTGAGTACTGGTCGCATGGGCTTCTAAGTAGTCGATGTCCAGCGGCGATCCGGTGTCGTAGCCGCGCCGAATCGCAAGCTGCTGGCCCTCGGTTCGAGGTGCCCACAAGCTTTTTCCGCGGCCATCGGAGGCGACGCCAATTCCGTTGATGGTGCCGAGAATTGGCAACGAGTGTTCCGTTGCGATCGATAGCTTGGTCACTGCGATCGCGACGTAGCCTTCGCTGCTGATCAGTCCTCCCGCTCCATCGTCAAACGGCGACGATCCGTGATCGCTGCAAGCTTGCGACTGCGAAAACAAGATCAGATTATCGACATTGTTGTACGTCGCTCCGCCAATGATCGCCGCATCAATTCGACCTCGCTGGATGGCGAGCACGGCGTGAGCCAAGCCCAGCAGCGAAGATGCGCATGCGGCATCGATCACTTCTCGCGGTCCGCCCAAAAACAGCAGGCGGCTGACCAGTGAAGCGGCGCTGTAGGCATTGAAGCGAATCGAATCATCTTCGCGAACCGGTCGACCATGTCGAACACGTTTGGTTACGTTGTCGATTGCCCGCGCTGCCAAGGTCGTCGGAAGGTCGGCAAATGCCTGTACGTCCCGGAGATGATCAATCGCGGTTTCCGCCAGCATCGACATCGCCAGTGGCCCACCTTGATCGGTTCCCCCGGAATGTCCCACGTAGACGCCGCATCGCTGAGACAAGCTAGGCACTCCGAGGCAATCTGCCGACCAAGCCTTTACCGCGACTTGTGCAAACTGTCGATGCGCGAGGTCGAACGTGCCTAATGATTCAATTCTTTGCTCGACGGAGGCATCCAGCGGTGTGGCTGACACACAACCACCAAGCTCCGTATATGACTTGCCTGTTTCCCCTCGCTTCTTGTCAAAATACAAGTCGCGATCAAACCGATCGTCGGGCATCAACTCAATCGCCGATCGGCCTTCGAAAAGTAGTCGCTCGTAGTCAACGACTGAGTTCACACCGCCAGGCAATCGAAGGGCGTGCCCTACAATAACGATTGGATCGAAATCGCGTTTGTTCATCTTCGTCCCCTGGTAGGAAGAGGAACCAAAGCATTTCTCTTGGCTGACACACCTAGCATTTCTTTATGAAGTAGCCTGCGGAGCCCGGTGACGAGTAGCTCCAGGGCGGCATGCAATTCGTCCTCGTGCGTTTTGGTGTCGTCCTCGTCGTTTTCCACTAGCAAACGACCGGAAGTCAGCAGTTCGTTGATACTGCTGTCGCCGTTAAACAACGCTTCCCAGCTTTCACTGGTCAAGTAAATCCGCTGACTGCAACTTTCGCCGCCCCACGAGATTTGCATTCGATTCCCAGGGTTCATGTAGCAGCAATAATCTCCGCCACCAGCACCGCAAATAAGAACTCCCCAACATTGGGCGTCGCCTATAAGCTGGCCGTGCAAGTGTCCCGCGTGTCTAGCGATAACCTCGGTTGCTGCGCCGGTATTAAATTGGCTGGCATCAATCTGCTCATTGCGAGGTTCAGTTGTTCTGCCTAATCGAATCATTGACGCCAGCGTTGTCGCGCCGATTTCAACCTGCTCGGGCAAGTCGACCCGCAACAACGCATCGTCGATATTCGACCGCAAGAAGGTCGGATCATCACGAAAGTAAGGCAAGAACGTTTCCACGAACGGTGCGGCAATCGCGTCCATGATCGATGAACGGCCATTGACAACCGGGCGGGATGCAAGCGGGCGGGATCCAAGCAGATCGCCAACCGCTTTGGGAAGTTTGGAAAGCGAACGGCTGACGCTCGTTGATTTTCGATTTTGTAATGATTCTGCGGTCACTTCATAAAACGCTTGCTCCATCTGGTCGATCGATGTTCCCTTCCGTGCGGTCAAGTGATAGGTACGGCCATGGAGTGTCTGGTCTTCAAAAATGCCTACCATCGCATCGGCGACCCAAGTCGCTTCGACCAAGTTTTTGTAATGATCACCGGCGAGTCCCAGGTTACGAAACCACTCGCCGCGCTCTGGCAAACCAAATTGCGATGCGAGCGCGTGGAACATTGAAAAAGCACTGTAGACAGTTCGGTCTTGCGACACGGGTGACAAGCCAGTGCTGTCGATAACGATTGATGGTCGATAGATCGTCAACTGGTTCCACTGCTTGTGGTTCGCCAGGAAACGTTCAGCCTGCAATTTACTTCGTTCGTAGTCATTGGAAAACGGTTGGCCACATTCCGAATCGGTTTCGAAGACCTGGCCGTTTCGTGAGCCACATACATAAGCTGTCGAGATATAATGGAAGTCATCGGCCCCTAAAGTGTCACACAATGCAACAAGCGTTGCCGTGCCATCCACATTGGACCGATACGGCTCGTTGTCGGTCGTCTCGGAAGCTGGCCGAAAACTAACGGAGGCCGCTGAATGAATCACTTGCCGACAATGGGAGCGAAGCCAATCAATCGCGTCACGGCCAATACCTAGGTTCGGTTGATTGATGTCGCCCGCGATCACGATCGGACGCTTCAAGTTCCTACCCCACGAGGCTTCAAACTTTCGCACCAAACGATCGATGCGTTCGTGCGCACAAACCGGCGTTTCATTCGATTTTGACGCCGAATCCCGAGCTAAAACGGCAACGGGAACCTGCTTCGCAAGCAATCTAGCCAAAATCTGTGCCCCGACCATGCCCGTTGCTCCGGTGAGCAATACATACGGCTGATTGGGGGACAACAACGACTTCATCAGATTTGCCGGTCAATTCGAATGTTAATGAGTACAGCAGGTGTAACGACTCTCGGGAGCCTTGCATAAACCTTAACTCATCGTAACGGGCAATTCCATGAATACTAGCGAATGCCACAGGGACTACCCCCCAGTGTGCTATTGATTGTCCTCACTGCCACTACTACCGCGACAATCATTACCTCTAAAGAAGTGGAATTTTGTCATTTGCAGGTTTGGATACGACGCCTGTTGAGTTAACCTAACTCCTATTCTGCGGCATTGCATGCTGTCCGCCCGAGGACCTCGCAGGCTAAAATGCGCAGAGCACCATCAAAAAAACTTCATCGCCAAGATTGAACCCTATGACCAAGCTGCCTCCATGTCCAGATGGGAAACTGCGATGCTTGCTCATTCAGCCCCAATTCGAATCGACAAACTATTGGAACTTTGTTGACGGCGCTCGTGCTATCGGTGCGAAAGCAACCGCTCCGCCGTTGGGATTGCTGACGATTGCCGCGTTGCTTCCTCAAAACTGGGAATTCGAGCTGGTCGATCTCAATGTCGGCCCGTTAGAAGATCGCTCTTGGGACCAAGCTGATCTGATCTGCACTGGCGGCATGATCCCTCAACAGGTCGGTATTTTGGATTTGATTCACCGGGCAAACGTTAGTGGAAAATTCGTTGCCGTTGGTGGGCCTGATGTATCTAGCCAGCCTCAGTTATACACCAGCGCCGACGCCGTTGTTATGGGCGAAGGTGAAGCATCAATCCCGCTCTGGCTAGACTCTTGGCGCGCGGGTAAGCCGAGAGGCAGGTTTGAGTCCGTGGAAAAACCGGACGTCACAAAAACACCCATACCACGATACGACTTGATCTCATTCGACGACTACTTGCACATCGGGATTCAATCGTCGAGAGGCTGCCCGTACAATTGTGAATTTTGCGACATCATTGAACTTTTCGGTCGTCGTCCTCGCGTCAAAACACCCGAACAATTTGTTGCTGAACTGGATCAAATCTACAAGTTGGGATATCGAGGCTGGGTGGATCTTACCGATGACAATTTCATTGGCAATCGCAAGCTGATCAAACCGATTCTGCATGCACTTTGTGATTGGAACAAAGCACATAACTATCCGTTTATTTTCTCGACGGAAGCCAGCATTAATTTGGCTGATGACGTAGAACTTTTGGATCTAATGCGAGAAGCTCAGTTTCGGTATGTGTTTTTGGGAATCGAGTCGCCGGACGAGGAGACGTTGATCCATACTCAAAAAAGGATCAACACCGTGCTGCCGATCCTGGACAGAGTTCAAACCATTTACGATTATGGGTTATCGATTTCTGCAGGCTTGATCATTGGATTTGACTCCGATAAATCCGGCACGGACCGAGGGATGATCGAGTTCATTCGTCAAAGTGGGATATGCCTGTCGATGGTGGGACTGCTGACCGCATTGCCGAACACTCAATTGACTCGTCGATTAGGTCGCGAGCGACGACTGATTGATATTCAGAAAGGTTGGCTAAAGGATGGTGTTGATGTGTATGAACTGCACAACACAGGATCCAATGACCAAACGGTTGGTGGATTAAATTTTGTCACGATGCGAGATCGTGTTGAAATCTACCGTGAATTGCGAAATATTATAAAAACGGTCTATTCCCCAGAAGCGTTTATGGATCGTGTAATCGATACAACGACTCGCTTAAACATACGCAATAAACATATCCCCAAGTTATGGGAATTCCGGCGGATGGTGAGGGGCTTTTTCTCCATTTCACGACGGTTGCTTGCGGATCCGAGAACTCGTTGGCTATACTTGCGAAACGCGTTTAGAGCCTTGCGAATGGGACCCACGAAGTTTGAATACGCCCACACGATTATGGGTGCGTTTTTGCATTTCGACCGCCAAACTGCAAGGATCGTTGCGTCGCTGGATGAGTCCATTCACTACGCCGAAAACCATGCCGAGTATCCTCGGTCCGTCAAACAGATGAGCCCCAGGGTTGCGCTGCCCGTTGTGGCGTGAGACCTCGGAAGGCACAGACGCACTTGGATGTTTACGGAATTCGAATCGATAACCCAGTACCAACAAAATAATCATTGGCGGCATCGTTCAAGCCTTTCCCGGCTCGGAGGTCAAACTGAACGTTGCTTGAAAGTCCGAAAGTCAGTCCGCCGTCGAAATAATGTTGGACCCGCGCCGTGTCCGCTCCGCTGGGGTAGAAACCAAAGTATTCGGTGTATCCGCCCAAGCGATCGGTCAGCGAATAGCCAATGGTCCAAGATTGCGCCCATTCGGTATAGGTGTTGCTGGTTATTTCGTCATGCGACTTGTTGAACTGCGTACTCGCAGTGGTACTGAAGATGTCATTGATTTCCCAACCGTAAAGCCAATTTAATCCCGCCAATAATTCGTCGCTTGTAAGATCACTGCTGCTTGTAGGCACAGTCATCTGTGGGATCAGTGACATTTCGGGACGCAAGCCTGCTTGTTCTGTCAAGCCGATTTTGAAACCGAGATAAAGGTCCTCTGCTCCCGCAGACCGGACACTACTAACGGAATTATTCGCAAAGTTGGTTGCCAATCGAAACTCAAGCCAATTGGCAAATATTCCGTATCGAAGAAGCATCTCAGGGTACGAATGTTCTTGAGTTCGCACCGTTCCATCGGTGTCGTGCGCGTATGTGGAGCCCGATTCGATTTGTAGCACGCCAAGCCCTACAACGCTGCTGGCTTCAGTAAAATCTGGGCGGTCAGTTACCAAATCTTCGTCGCTTGCCAATCTCTGAGTTCGCGATTCGTCGGTTCCCCCACTCCACTGGAATAGCGAACCAATGGTGCCTCGTTCACGAGCCAAATTTCTACCAAGTCGGCTCGAAAAACCGCCTGGGGTATCGCAATCGATCAAATCAGCAAAGTCCCGCTCCTGCGCCAGTACGGACAAACCGCTAAGATTTGACCAACCAATCCAGGTCAGCGTTATTATCTTCAGTAGGTGTTTGAAGCTTCGTTTCAATTTGAACTCATTGTTGACGCATTCATGTCCAAAGTCAGTCTTCGACCTTAAAAGTGGTTTCACTATAACAAGACGTTCGTTCTAAGGAATACTCCGAGGGGAAAGCAGGCTCATCCGACGGAAGCGAGCGCAGTTATGCGGAACGGCTGTTTAGGTATGGCTCTGTATCCAGTGGCATCCAGTGCGAGAGAGTTCCCGGCCTAAGCAGTTACGAAGAATACTCGCTTGGATCACCAGCTTCAGTATCATGAGGTGGCGATATTTGGTTATTGCTGCGTTGATCGGCCAAGTGAGCGTTCCCATTGGAATTGTCGCTAAAGTCCCGTTCTAATTGACGCCGAACAGTCGTTCGCGGAGCTTCAAAGCGTCCACGCATTCGCTGGATTGGCATCTCAAAAATCCGCAAGGAAATCTCTGCAGCTAGATAGCTTAGCAAGATGAACAACGGTAAGCGGATCGCGTGAGGAATCGAAACTCGTTCAAGCCCGACCATAATGAAAACATGCAATAAATAAATGCCGTAGCAAAGCATCCCTAATCGCGCCAACGGGCGGCTACGAATCGGAGCGTGTCCTAGCACGCAGGCGTATACTAACGACAGCATGGCGACAGCAATCAACCATTCCAAAATTCCAAACCCCTGACCATACCCAATGATGGCAATTAACCAAACCGTGAAAATCAGCGATAACGCTGTTCGAGGGCGATCCAGGGCCAACAGCGCACCCATCGCAATGTACTGGAACCGAAACCAAGTCTCGTGCGGATTAGTATAAATCAACCAAGTCGATGAATCGACATAGGGCATCCCGACTGAAAGCTTGAGTATGATCGCGACCGACGAAATTACCGCGAGTACCCATCGCAGTATGTTCTCGCGGAGGTTGAACGCTAGCAACGGCAGAAGCAGATAAGTGTGCTCCTCGACGGCCAAACTCCAAAGTGGCCCCAGCCCTGGGAACGCTGTGTATTGCGGTGGGAGCAGATCACCCATCGGCGGCTCTTCCGCAAGCAAGTTTTGCGTGAACGTCAGGTAACAAACCAAGCCGCTGAGCGATTCCCGCAGCACAACCGCCAATGCAGTGCCCATCGCTAACACGACGAAAAACAGAGGCAGTATGCGAAAGATCCGACGAACGTAGAACCGTCGATAAGCGTTGAGGTGCCCCTGTTCTTTACGCAGGATCGTCATGATCAAGTAACCGCTGATCATGAAGAACATGTCCACACCGATAGCGCCTAGATTAAAATGCTCTACCGCTGGCGACAGCGTGCGAAAGTGTGAGTAATGAGCGAATAGCACGATGAGGATCGCGATTCCGCGCAGCTCATCCAACCCGCGGATCCGCTGTGCCAATGACGGGCGAAAGGTAATCTCTTGCATCGTTCAATTTCTGCATGTTACGGGTTGAATGGCGATGTCGTCGAGATTAACTACTGCTTCCACGCCCACAAGGGGAACCGGCAAACAAATGACTAAAACTCCGACCCTGGACACATTTCTTTTAATAATCCCAAAGTGACCGGACGTCGCGACCAGTCATCTCGGAAAGTTGATCCAGATCCTCCCAGAATTATGGCTGGTGTCGCTTGGAAGTTGCCGGCTCTACTTCAAGAAACGACCAGATAGAATTGGGCATCAATCGATGATTTTTTCCAGCAGCCAAGATGCGGTCGAATTGATTGCGGTTCGCCAAACGAATGATCTAGCTGTGAATGGGTAGAGGTTGCCAATATAGTAATTCGCAGTTTCCGTTAATCGAAAAAAAAGGGGGCTGATTCAACGGTGGCTCGTTAGTCATTGTACGGGAAACGTTCCATCAACACCGAGCGTTGATTCCAAGCCAACGCGGCAGCCAAAATCAGAAATGGAACAATTGAAATGCGCATGCGAAACCCATTGCCCGCATTGCTGACGACGACACCCATACCCAAAATACCGATCAAAAAAGTTGCCATCAGCGCGATCACAACCCATTGGTGCGATGCTTCATTTCGTTTGCAAATCGCATAACGAATTGCAATCCAAATCATCCTCAGGAGCATCAAGCTATCTGCGAGGCCAACGCCTTGTCGGGGCCATTTATCATCCACGAAAACGGCAGCACGATCAAACCGAGAACTTGAATGGGAATACGGGCATAAACCGGTATGCTGGCGTAAGCATTGACATCGATGATGTGAGAGCCAGATCCAAAATCAGAATCCGTATGCCGCATAAATCGCTCTTCGGCACGCTCGTCCGCAACTTCCATGGGATCGATCGTCGTGGCTCCGATATTATGGTCTCGTTCAAGCCAATGCACGAAACACGAAGTAGAAAATTGACTAGGAAAAGTCCAATTGCGAAACCAAGTAAGGCTCGGCCAGAAAATGTTGCGCCAAGACCCATCAGAATAACGATCCCAAGGAAAATCCAGTAACTCATGACCATCAGAGAAGTTGCGGAAATTTCCATGCAGAAAGCCGAGGGGACCTAGAATCCGTTTAGTTGCAGCAACAAATGATAATTCGTGTACCCCTGGATGCCGAGGCTAGCAATACTGAACTAACGTGATTTGTCGTACAAGTGCCGTCGTCCATTTGTACAATCCGTCGAGGTCGGAAATTCCAAATATTCGACATGCAGGCTGTAGTTTTCTGGCAGCCTGAAGGTTGCAGTTACGATCATCGCGAGATATGATACAAGGACTTGAGCGGAAGAGTGGACGGGTGCCCTCGTTTCCACAAAATTATCAACAACATGAAAATCCCAAGCACCCAATCACAACTTTCTAAGTTTGACGACTTGGGCATCTGCCAGCGCGTTTGCCGCAAAACACGCGGGCGGATGCCCACTCGCGGTTTATTGAGTGATCTACGAAAAGTTATGCATGGGTGCTTAATTCGCTGGTTGCCTCATGAAAATCGCGCAAGTCATTACCCAAGGCGATACGTTTTACGGTGCTCAGCGTCATGTGTTGGATCTCTGCAGATTGCTGCATGAAGATGGCCATGAAGTTGTTGTGCTTGTGGGTAGCGATGGAGCGTTGACCGAGCGTTTCGATACCATTGGGATTCCATTTCGAATTGTTCAATCCTTGCAACGAGCGATTCATCCGATTCGTGACCTTCAATGTATTCGCGATTTGGAAACACAGTTTCGACAATTACAACCAGAAATCGTGGCCACTCATTCGAGCAAAGCCGGAATTGTCGCGAGGCTCGCGTCTCATCGCGCTGGCATCCCCAACGTGTTCACTGTGCATGGGTGGTCATTTGAAGACGGTGTCCCGTTTGTCAATCGGCAGATCTATTTAACGCTCGAGCGATTCGTCGCGCGACGCACGAACCACTTTATTGCAGTTTCTGAGTCGTGCCGACAGCTAGGCATCGACAGTCGCGTCGCGACCAGTGATAAAATTGAGACAATCCATAATGGCGTCGAAGACATCGAGTCACACCGTCCTCGGCAACTCAATGAACTTTTCACCATGACGATGGTTGCTGGGTTTCGCAAGCAAAAAGATCATCGGACATTAATTGCAGCGCTCGGGAAACTGAAGCATCGTCAGTGGTTGATGAACTTTGTCGGCGATGGTGAGTTGCTCGAGTCGATGAAGTCGTACTCTCGGCAGTGCGGATTGGCTGAAAACGTCCGGTTCCACGGTGCCGTAAACAATGTTGCTAGTATTTTGCAGCAAACAAACCTCAAGGTCTTGACCACAAATTGGGAAGGCTTGCCGATTTCGATCATCGAAGCACTCGCGCATGGGATGCCAGTAGTCGCCACTGACGTTTCGGGTGTCAAAGAAGAGGTCATTGATGGTTACAATGGCTTGTTGACTCAACGAAACGACGTCGATGCAGTACGATATGCACTTGAGAAGATGATGGATAGCAATGAACTTTGCCTTCAATATGGAAAAAACAGCCGCACACTCTTCGAAGAGCGATTCACGCTAGCGGCAATGTACGCCAAAACTAAAGAGCGTTATCAGCGAATCATTGAAGATTCTTCGACGTAATATTCCGCGACGACGAGCAACGCCAGACCTCCCAGAATTCGATGTGTGTATTCAGGTGACACTGCATAAGTCAAACGTCGACTTAAGCTAGTCAGCGACCAGCGTTTTCGATTCGCTCCCTCCCATCCAGCCTTGGTAAAGTGCCAATGTTTAATGGTGTAACCCGTATCCTTAAGCGTTGCTAATGCAGTAGCTCGCGTAAAGTAATGCAAGTGTCCCGCCATTTTTCGAGGCCCCATGCAGGCACTCGTGAGGACGTGCCGTACGTTTGCATCCAACGGGATATGAAAGACGTGATTCTTAGCTCGGGGACCACAGCTCCGAAGGAAGCCGAAATAGTCTTCGACGTGCTCAAAGACATCAAGCATCATGGCAACATCGTAGACTTCATCGCTTTGCGTAATGTCTTCACGTCGAAATTCGATCAGTCCTTCCGCTTCGGGGTGAACTGGCACGTCTGGGCTTGGCTCGTAGCCCACCGCGCGCTCGACACCACCCAGCGATTTGGTGACACAAGCTAACGCTAGTCCCCCGCCACAGCCGATATCGCAAATCGTTTTTGGGTGCAAACCCACCTCGCGAATTCCTCGCAACACTTGCTCCGCCTTCCACGGCGATCGTTCCGCGTGCCATTGTGGGTGTTTTTCTAAGTACGCACCATCCTTATAGAGGTCGCTGACTGATGACTCTATCACGATTGCTTGTTCCGAAGGGGGATAGCTTAGCCTGTCCAAAGTGCTCGGCCAGAATTTTCGATAGCTAATTGTAGTCGCTGAACCGATATTGTACATACTGATTATACATGCTGATGACGTCTACGATTTTGGGGTGTAAGAGGTTTATTAGAACGGTTCGCTCCGCGATGGATTGTCGTCACCATGATCGTTAATTATACTCTCTCCTCATCTAACGCTGAGTCTGCAGTGGCACTGTCAACCAGAGTTGGGAATCGACCATCGCAATTATGCCGCCAATCCAGGGCGCTTATACAATGCAAAACACGATCGACCGGGAAACTCGCCAAGACACCCAGCCTAGCCCCACAGTGTTGAATCGATACCTAGCGATCATCTTGGCGTCAGCCCTGCTGATTGGTGTCTACGAACTGTATTGGTATCGCTATTTCTTGCAATACACTCGGATGAAACTCACACTTGGGGATTGGGGATTCGTCACAAGTTCGATCGTTGGTAAGTCCCTTTACTTCTGCGTTCCGTGGGCTGTGATCGCAGCCGCACTTTCCAGCAAGCTACCCCGGCTCGTCGTTTGCGCGATCGGATTGGGCGTTCCGTTACTGTTGCAGCTTTTCTTTGCCTGGGATGTTCGCGTTCAGGCGATGTTCGGAAGCCATATTAGTTTTTTTTAACCTCGGCAACGGAGGAGCAAGGCGTCACTTGGGCTGGCGACCCATCACAGTTCTACGTTCCTATGTTTTGGATGTTTGGAATCACACTGGCAATGGTGTCGGCAGTTTTGCTGGTTTCGCATAGCATTGCTAAAAGATTCGAAATATCGAGTGCTTCCGCAAAGATGCCCTCAATACAAAGTCGATGCCGCGATTGCAGACCTGGGCGAATCAAGGTATCCAGTTCAAAAACCACTACTGCGGATCCAATTGCTCACCATTGGGCACATTTGCATTACTCTACGGGAGAACCCCACTTTCATTCTATCCCACTTTAAAGGCGAGAATTGAACCAGTCTTGGTAACCGGACTGAAAGCTTCTGCATATGAAACAACATTATCCTCAAGCTGGCTCTTTACGCATCGTCAAATGGACGCGTTCCTCAATGACAAAGTTTTCGATCATGTCCTGTTGCATCAATCCGACTCCACACATTGGCCGGAGATGGACGCGAAGTGCGCAGAGGATGCGCGACGACAGTTGAAAAACGCCCGAGAAAAGCCGCAATTTGTCCTGCTTTATTTGAATTCAACCCACTTTAGCCACACGTTCCCGGATTCCTATGCAGACATGGATGTCGCAATGCCAGACGTACAGCTACCATCGACTTTCAACCCAGATTCGTATCGGCGATTCCAACGTAGCCTTCGATACATGGATGACTTAATAGGCGATTTCGTTGACGAATTTGGGGGGAATACGATCGTAGCAGTCACGGGTGATCATGGCGAATCTTTTGGCGAAGATGGCTTTCAGTGTCATGGGTCGCGACTGTCAACAACCCAGGCACAAACATCCTTTGCAATTTGCGGTCCGCGCGTGCCGCAACTCATCATTCCATCGTTCACGACTCATATGGACTTCGTGCCGACCCTGGCACATATCCTCAACGGCAAACAGGTCGACATTCCAAATGGCCACGGCATTGATGTGCTCGAGGAGCCCGTTCCACAGCCGCGGATGTTGGTCCAAGAATTGAACTCGGCTTGGGATCTGCTGTTGCTCAGTTCGCATGGCCGACTATTGCTAAGTATGGATCGCACTGAGCGTCGTCTCAGCATCCGAGGATTCGCGGACGCGAACGGGGAAGTCGCTTCAGAACTACAGCGACCTTTAGGCGAAGTGGGTTTCTGGAAGGACGAAATTTCGAATATTGTGAATCGCTGGTCCCGATAGCCTAGCCTTCCAGCTTTCTTTGCGAAACGATACCGGCAGTGATGCCACAATAAAACAGTATCCAAAAACCAAAATCATAGTCCCAGTAAACAAAGCAGATTGAACACATCACGGCGACGGTTGTGCAAGCAAAGGCAAGCATGATACCGTTGCCGCTCCTATAAGGATCGGCGTTTTCAGCTTTATAAATCACCACCATGCATGTTGCTGATGCCAGCAACGTGCTGAGAAACAACGCTAAGCCAACATATCCTAAGCGGAGGCCTATCAACAGGTAAGAATTATCGACGATCCCCAGGCGTTCGCGTGTGCGTTGATCGCGAGGAAGCCCAGGGATCTTAGGTGGAAAGCCATGTGTTGCCACCGACCCGTAGCCCCTAGCTCCACCCTTGGCTATCAGTGGTGTATAAAGCTTAAGTATCAACAAGCGATGGCGTGTTCCATCGTAGGCCTCTGCTTCACCGTTGAGTTGCATTATCGAACCACGCTCGTTGACGCCGGCATCAAGCATCGTAACTACTGCATCAAACTTACTATATACCACGGCGAATAAAACGATGGAAATCACCAGAATTGCATACCGAGCCATTCGATTGGATATTGCCAGTCCCAAAGCAGTAGCGACAATCAACGCCAGAAACGGACCGCGTGAGACCGTCGATAAAACTCCGCCAATCAACATCGCTATCGCAATGCGACGGTACCAAGTTCTTGAGCGGTCGTCAGGATCTGATCCATGTAGCGCTATTGGCCATGGCAATAAAGTCAATAACAATACGCCAAGAAAGATCGGATTGCGGACGTTCGCAATCGCTCGATAAACTAAGTCATACCTCTTTTCGGTTGACTGTAAAACACTATTGTCCACCTGATGAAACAGCATGCTCCATAGGTTAAATGATGTCAACGACTCAAACATCGCGGCCCCGGCTACGACGCACGCAATTGATACAAACCAGGGTGCAAGTCGCTGCAACGCAGAGGATTGTACCATGGCGTATCGTCCAGCCGCGAACGGCAGGACCCACTCGCCATACGTAGTAATCGAAGTTCGTACAATGGATTGTCCATAAGTAACGTCCACCCATATTCCCCAGAATACAATGGCACCGACGAGAAAATCTATACAGCCCAAAGGTGACAGTAGTTTCTTCGGATCACAGAATGTTAGTAATAACAGCATCGTAACTGAGACGGCCGTCGGCACGCCGATGGCCATTCCAGCGATTTCGATCTCAAACCATGAGGCAGAGACCAGTGCAATCGCCATGCCTGCTCCAAGACCCTGGGGCCAGCCATGCCGAATTCCCTGCCATATGCCGATGGTCACAGCGATCAGGGCAAACAGGATAAAGCACAATTCGATCGACAGCATCAAGGTAACCCCTGTTAAAAGTAAGAAGCCGGTGACAGGTCGTCTTGATCAAATTATCCTGGAGTTTTCAATTCTTTAATAGTAGCTCTCGCTGCTACCACCTAGAGTCGGTAAATTGTCTTAGCCTCGGTTGCTGCTTTTCAATGATTCGAGGACATCTGATCGTTCATTTGTTGCAATCCAGGATCTCGGAGTGAAGCTCTTCAAGACGCTATTTCTGACCGCCGTCAGCCGTGGACTGACAGCGGCAGGCACGTTTGGGCTGAACGTAATCCTTGCACGTAACTTGACATTAGGCGAATTCGGTAATATCTCGTTTTGCTTGGTTGCAGTAGTAACTATCGCAATTTTCGCAAAGCTTGGCTTTGACACATCATTGCTGCGATTTGCGGGTGCTGCTTGGCATCGAAATCAATTCGATGCCTATTTGCATTACTGCAAAGTCGCCTTGCTCACGGTAACCGCAACCGGCATCGTCGTCTTGATCGCGTCAGAGCTAACGTTCACGCTATTCAATCTTCCCTGGCCGACAACCGCTTTATTGCGATTGACGATGTTCTCGGTACCGTTCTTATCAATTACCGGCATCATTGCTTCATGCTTTAAGGCTGCACATCGACCTGAAACAGGCGCTTTGTTCGAAATGGGTGGCTCTAGTCTGTTTGCGGGAGGGATTGTATTAGCCTCGGTTTATCTTGGCCATGCAATCACAGTCGAGTATGCAGCGAAAATATTTGTATTGTCGACGGCGTTTTTTTGCATTTTCGGATTCCTTTTCTTGCTTTGGACGTGGCGCGATAAGGGAGAAAAATCATGGAATGGTAACGAAACAATGGTGGGGACGGATGGCTGTGATGACACCCTATTAGTGAAACAGTCGATTGACCAACAGGTTTCGTTTCACACGTATTTCGTGACATCGTTGGATTTGGTTATTGTCGCTGGAACTCAGGTGTTAGGAAACTGGAGCGGAGTTTTCTTTCTGGAGTATTTTCAAGGTGAAACTGCCACGGCAATTTTTTCAGCAGCGCGCCGCACCTCTTTGATCCCGCTATTGCTGGTTAGCATTGTTGTCTCGATTTTTTCGCCCCAACTTGCAGGACTCTATCAATCAGGAGATCACAAACTCTTCAAAAAAAACGTTCACCGTTCCTCATTGATTGTGTGCCTTGTCAATTTACCAATACTCATTTTGATGGCGTTTGGCGCTCCGTGGTGGATGGGTCTGTTTGGTGACGCTTATCAGCCCCATTGGCTCATTCTAACGATCATGTCGATCGGCCAGCTCGTCGGCGCGACTACGGGAATTGCAACCGGCGTAATGGGAATGACGGGAAATCATCGAAAACTAAGAACGATTTCGGTCGTCTGTGCCTTGTTAGCGACAGTGTTGGCCGCAGTTCTGTCAGCGACTATGGGTGTCGTAGGTGCAGCAATCGCGGCCGCTGCCTATGCAGCGGGCCAGTCAGTTGTCGTCGCGTGGGAAGTTCGCAAACAATTAGGCTACCTGCCCCTACCGAGCTTGAATTAGCCCAGCATCGCGCGATGCTACTCATTGAAGCTCGGTATGTTCTTGGACTTTCAGCCTCGTGGACTTTCAGCTTCGCTGGACGATAACGGCCATCCCATGACGGTTTAGAACGCCGCCGACTCGGTAGTTATCCAATTCTTCAAAGCGTAGAATCTTGTTTGCAGGCGCTGAGACGATAAACTGACGCAGTATATCAGGTGTATAATAGCTCACGACCGGCTCACCGAAATTCGCCCAATGCCGAAACAACTCCACACGGCTGGATGTAAACTTCGTGCAAAAACGCTTGATGTTGAAAGCGACGGTTGCTGCCCATTCAGGGGTATAAGTTGGTTCGAAGATGATCAAATGCCCGCCAGTTCGGAGCAACTTGATAGCGTTGACAACGCACCGCTGTCCCAAAGACGTCGACTCGCGGCGATTAGCACCGATCAAGTGATGAATCACCGCACCAAGCGTACAGTAATCAAACTGACCAGCATATGAGTCCACCAAAGAGTCGTCCAAGATCGAGCCTTCGATTGTATCACAACCGACGGCCTCCGAAGCTTTGAGAAGGTAGTTGGGAGCGATATCCATTCCGACCAAATGAGTGAGCTTCGTTTCATGTTGAATCATCGCCAAGGTTGCACCATCTCCGCAGCCGATATCCAACAATCGAGCGTCGCTACGATTCTGTTCGTTGATAAAGTCACATGCAAACTGAAATCGTTCTGGTTTGTAAGAGGGCGTAAAGTTGTCGAAATAATTGTGCGTCTTGGCGTCATTGTGTTGCGGACCCACATCTAACGTATTTTCAGATTTCATATCAAGATATTTCAGGTTAAATGTGTAAGCAATTGAGTCAGAAACGCCTATTAGCGGCCACCCTGAAACAGGGCGACAGCGGTTCGCAAGCAGATGTGAATGTCGATCAGTAGGGAGCAGCGGCGAACATAATAGAGATCATACTGCAGTTTCGACTGCGAATCTTCGACGCTCGCGCCGTAGGGCAAGTTGATTTGCGCCCATCCGGTTAGTCCCGGTGCAACGAGATGGCGAACGTCGTAAAACGGAATCTCTGCCGCAAGCTTACTTACGAACTCGGGGCGCTCAGGACGCGGACCGACGATTGACATGTCACCCAAGATAATGTTGAAAAATTGTGGCATTTCGTCGACTCGCGTTCGACGCAAAATGCTCCCTATCTTGGTGACGCGTGAGTCGCGGCTTTTCGCCCACTGAGCGCCATTTTGTTCAGCGTCAACAGACATCGTTCTCAGTTTATAGATCGTAAAGTGCCGACCATACTGTCCGACACGCGTTTGCGAATAAATGACAGGACCAGGGCCTTCGAGTCGAATCAAAACGGCTGCTATGCCCATCATGGGTAACGCAACGATAATAGCCACCAAAGAACTTATAATATCGAAGATACGTTTGAAAAACACATAGAACGGACGAGACGTTTCTACCGAACAAGCCAGCCACTCGGCGGTAGTTGACTGGATGGGTACAACCCCCAATTGATCGGAAACGTAGTCCGGAAACTGGGTCACATTAATGCCTGCCATGGCAAATGCCAGCATCTCGGCGGCCGTGATGCGGTGTGACTCCGTATCCATTATGATTTCGTCGATGCGGTTGTCGTGTATGAAATCAATCAGGCTGCCGTCCTCGTTGGCGTTAAAACATAGCATCTCGTCAACATTCTTGCTGTCATGCCGACCCTGCAGTATCTCCGCCGCATCGAAGTGGAATCGATCGTCGCCGACAAGACACTGTATGGTTCGATAACGAGCGGACACCCGAGAAAATGCATAACGAACGGCCAATAGGCCAACAAAGAGCAATATAGCTAAGTGCAGCCCAAGGACTCGTCCAATAAGCTGAAACGAAAACAACGCGAAACAAATATACGTAGATGTGATCGCGATAATCGTCGCCAAAATGCATTTGCGAACGAGCTTGAAATCAAATTCGCAATGCCGAGGATCTTGGATCCCGCTGACATGGGAGGCGATCAATGTGCAGATCGAAAATACAATGAGCAGCTCGCCTAACCCAACGGCACCACTGGCAGAGTCCTGTACCCAGAATGAACGTACTAAACTGGCCCCAGAAAAGGCAATGGTTGAACTGATTGTCGCTACGATTCCATCCACCAAAACCAAAGACAGCGGACTAGGCGTAGAGACTTTTTGTTTAGCACGCCGCACAATCCTTGGCCGAACAAGTCGATTTAATGCCATCGCCTCTTGTTTGGTACCATTCTCAATTGCTACCATCGAAGTGGATTCTTGTTCGTGTATTGCTACCATCGTTTCAACTTCAAAAGAAGAATTGTGAGTGGTTTTTTCGACCCGAAGAATAGTTGACTGAATCTTGCAGAATCCATCAGTCGACAGATTCTAACCAGAAAGGTTTCAGCAATCCACATTCCCGTTAAAGATAGCCTGAATTACTCCTATTGGCCCTTGGAATCCTCCGCAAAATCGCGCCAATGTCATTATCTCGACCACAAAAACCCCAGCAACTTATCAATAGCACGATGGATACTGGGCGGAGGGGGCATTTTAACCTCAAACTAAGCAATTCACCCCTCTCCCAGTCTTGGGGATAGGTTGTCGGTTGGCTCGTCAAGGCGATCGCGTGATGCCCAAACGGGTTTCAATCATACCCCCATATATTGCGTACGTCGCGACCAGTCATCTCGCTCAGTCGATCCAAGTCATCGAAGTAGAACGGCTTTAATGACTGCCGTGTATCGGAACTAAGTTTGGGGGCTTGCCCAGGAGCAAAGGGGCGGAAAATTAGCCGAGCGAATACCGAGTGCTTTAGTTTTGACACGATTTGTGGATGTCCCAGGCGACGAGTCAAAGCTGCCGCCGCCACCACACTTCGTGCTAGTAAGCGATTCCTAGGTGCGGACGCTTCCAGCACTCGCTGGTGCGGATCGCCCTGATAAAGTTGCGAGTCAACTCCGAGAAACTGCCAAATCGAATTGGCGTAGGAAACCGGATCTCTTTTGAGGTCATCGTAGAATAAGCACAGTCGGCGTGACTGATCAAAGTAATGGTGAAAACTTTCTAGGTGCTCGGCGTATTTCCCACGACTAAGCAGGTCAGGCCGCAACTTTACCGCCTCTTCAAAAGAGCAATTTATTTCGGCATTTCGTTGCAAGAATAGATAGTGCGAAAATGCTCGCTCTAAAGGATCGCGAAGATTGTAGATGATTTTGGCGGCTGGAATCGTCGTAGCAATCCTTTCTGCGACCGATCGATCGAAGACATACGTATTCGAGACTTCGCCAACAGCGATCGGCTTGAAATCGGCTGAAGTCTGCTCAAATGGAAAAAATTTCTGGTACCAATCCAACCCCTTGTCAAAGTAATCAGAGAAAAAAAGGGTTTCCTTCGACGATGACATTCGTACTTCAGGATGCGATGCCAGGGCGTTGTATAGCCACGTCGTGCCACATTTGCCGGGACCAATTCCCACAAAATTTGGCATCAGGTTCGTTCTTTTATTTGTCTTCATGGATCATTGAGGAGGGTTTGCGATTCGCGGGGCCCGTTGACACGCACCGAGGTTTTGGAGCGTGGGTAATCCCAAATGTGTTATGCAAAGATACTTAGTGCTCGACCGATTCGCACCAACGATCAAGATCACGGCCAAGAATTATGGACAAACAATGAATATCGGAGCGAAACGTTTCGACCAACATTTTCTTCGTTTCGTCAGACAGCGGCGGGCGTGGCGCTTTTCGGAAAAAGGAATTTTGCACAACTCGTTTCAAGGGACCGTTGCTGCGGTAGTACCAGTTCTTAAAACTGTCGATGGAACGACGCATGATCGGCGGCGGATTGCTATGAAGTCGTGCCAGCCAACGATTGCGAATTACCTTGGCGGGGTGCACCGCCGGGAAGTCATTGCGATCATCGTCAGGAAGCTCCAGAAATTGCAAGACCTTTCGATAAGTCTCTCGCGTATTCTCTTTGAAATCATCGAACAAAATGATATGCCGCTGGCTGGCCGGAAAGATGCTATTGAGTCGATTCAATTGATCAGGGTAGTTTGCAACGTCGCGATATTGTAACTGATGTTTAAATGTAGGATTCGCAGGCAAACGTAGACCTGCCTTGCGTACTTCCTGTAAATCCCAGGCGGTCGCGAAATCGGTTTGGTCCTCAAATCCATGTCGCAACAGTTCACCATGCATGCCAACCACCACTTCCACTGGATTGCGAAGCATAACGATGATTTTGGCAGCATCGTTGAACTGCTTTATTCCATTAAGAGCCGTCCTTGACTGAAGATACGTGGTCGAGCCTTCGCCAATCGCAAGATGAGTCTGTGGTGTTGCACGCTCAAACAGTCGCAAGTAACTGCCTAAATCGTCAAGCGAATGAATCGCTTTGCTTTCTTGATAATCTTGGCACCAAAAAAAGAGTTCCTTAGGCTGTGAAAAGAAAACACGGCGATGGTCACCCAAGTATTGAGCCAGGGCTGATGTGCCCGACTTTGGCGCACCGACGATAAAGAAATTAGGCTTGATCAATCGAAACTCAGAACAGCGAAATCACGTGGGAAAATACGATTAATGGCACACCAGTCAGTCTACGCCTTCAATCCGACGTCTTGCAATTGATTTTTCCGTCCGTGCTAACGAAGCGGCAAGGATCAAGAATGGAACAAGAGATATTCGCATTCTAAACCCATTCCCTGCATTGCTTATCATGACTCCCATGCCTAACACGCTGATCGCAAACGTGGCTAACAATGCGATCACGATCCACTGATGAGACGGTTCCAATCCCCTATTCCAGGAATAACGAATCGCAATCCAAATCATATAAATTAGCGACAAGCTATCGACAAAAGCCAGTAGCTTTTCGGTATTATCAATCTGCCACGGGAATGGCAACACAACCAAACCAATCACTTGAATCGGAACTCGTATGTAGATTGGAATATTTCCATAGTCCTTCACAGCTATGATATGAGACCCAGACCCAAAGTCAGAATCTGTATGTCGGGAGAAACGTTCCTCGGCACGTTCTCCGGCAACCTCAAGAGGGTTGATTGTCGCATGACCAATGTTACTGCTACCAACATACGTAGCGGCCAAAAGACTCGCGAATCCAATCGCACAAACAGGAATGCTCAAAAATACCGCGATAGCAAACGATCGTTTTCTGTTCGTTTGATCGAAAAACAGTTGGACGTAGTATGCAAAGAAGGGGAGACCAAGCACAAATAATATGATGTAAAACTGCTCAGGCCGAAGCCAAAGACTGAAATAAACGCCAATCGCGCCGAAGAGGTAATCGCGGATGCGCTTGGACCCAAATCCCATTCGAACAATAACGCATGCGATCAATGTGTTGGCAAGCACCAACAGCGGATCGCGCAAGCAGAAAATTGAGAAGTTGAACATACCTAGATAAAATGAAAACAGAATCGCAGTTACCACTGCAGTCCTACGGCTGGTGACCGACTGAATCATCAGTCCCGCAATGGGCCCTGCCAAGGCACCAGCGGCTGCATTGCAGACTGACAAAGTATACAGACTTGGTTCAGTGAACGCCCAAATCGTCAAGTTCGCATAAACCTGTGCGCCAAAAGGCTCCTGGAACAAGCCCAGGAAGTCACCTGTGGGAATATATTGATAGTATTTGCGGATGGCGAAATCCGACATGATCTTGGGAGCAAAGATGCCCACGGTTTCGTTGATCCCAATACACAAAACTCGAGCCAGAAAGTTGAATAAAAACAAACCGATCGCGAAACTGAGAAAAACGCGAACCGAAAAAGTTGCACCAATGCACAACAGCACCGCGATGCCGAACAACAGCCAATATCCGAGGATAAGGAGCGAGGTTGTCGAAATTTCCATTTTTCACGGGAATGTAGGCGTGGCGAATGATTGTTACCGAAGGAAACGATAATCCAGATTCGGGTCGCTGAGGAGTCGTTTCTAACAATTGAGACGATAATTTCACAATCACAAATCGTGCACAATCGTTTCAACCCATACGGTCGAAATCTTGTCTGCCAAGTGAAAACGCGAGTTTCCGCTCAATGCCAAGTGGACTCTGGTCACCGCAAATTGCGCATCCATCCGAAGACACTATCAGACCATCGGCCAAATATACTCATGAGCGGTTTAATTTGCCCCCTCGAAAATCGGTTTTCCAATGAGAAAGCCGCTGGCGCAATCAATCGAGCGATACTTCACCGCGGCGGATCTTAACGTCTAACGCCGCCAGTCCTGATACCACTCCACACATGAACAGCACCCAAAAATAGAAATCGTAAACCGGCAAAACAGTCATCATCTCGAAGCACATGCCAACGAGTACGCTGCCAATCGCGACCAAAAAAATGGGCGGGGCCGGATACGTAACTAAACTCTGATTACAAGCCAGCGAGAAGGCAGTGACGATGGCCGCAACGTGCAATAGAACAAACAGTGAAACTCCAACAAGGCCAAATCGCAGCGCAATCGTTAAATAGGAATTCTCTACAATACCTAGAGTCTGTTGATCTCTCGCCGATATCGATAGGCCTGGAATATTGGGTGGGATTGGCCTTAGAGCCGCAGTACCATATCCCGTGATGCCACCTCGGAATACCAGTGGCCCGTACAACTGAAAGATTAAAATACGATGCCTAGAATTAGTATAGCGCTCAATCTCACCGTCCACTTCAACCACCTGCGCCATTGAACTTTCGTTTTCAATGCGGTCGAGGAATTCCCATAGTGACGACCATCCCCAAACGGTAACTAGCACTCCCACAACTACAGCGGCTGAGAAAACACGCCTTGCCCAGGCATAATAGAAGCTGGTCGCAACCAACGCGGCGAGGATGATCGCTAACAGCGGCCCTCGGGACATCGTGGCGAACGTCCCCAAAATAATTGAAACGACGCCCGACCAACCTAAAAATCGCTGCCAACGAGCCCCATTCGTAGTGGCCTGGGAAATCGCCCAAGGTACCATAAGAACCAAAACGCAACCTAAAAGAATCGGATTACGAGTCGGCCCCCACGCTCGAAACAACAGGCCAAATCGAAGCCCCTGAGGACGCTTGATTAAATCATCTGCTCGCACCTGACCAAAAACTATTTCCCAAATATTCATCTGTGAAAACGATTCGACGATTGCAGCCAATCCAATCAATATTGCCACGCCTGTAAACCAAACCGAAAGTTTTGAAATCGAGCGGGCGTGCATCATGGCAAACCGCCCAGATACGTAAGGCAATGCCCATTCCAGGTATGCTCGGATCGGTAGCAAAGAGCTAAAGCCAGCAATGGTATAATCAACGACGATGTGCCAAATCACCAGGCCTGCCACTGCCACGTCGATCATATTTAACGTTGACCAAATTCGGCCCTGCGGGTGAAAACAATAGGCCGTCATCAATACGATCGCAGTAGCATGACGGACGTTTAATCGCGAGTCACTGACGTCTAAATAGCCCCATGTTGGAACCAAGCATGCCATGGCTAATCCAATGCCGACACCGGCCCCTGGTCCCCAGCGATAAAACGCGACCGCACCGATGAAGAGACAAACTGCGGCAGCGACTAGCCATGGAATGCCCACTTCAGCCATCATTTTCGCAATTCAATATAGGACAATGAAAGCCAATCAAAAGCATTCAGCTGAATCCGGAGTTTTTTGTTGATCGAGTTATTCTACAGTCCGAAGGGGGCTTTCTCGATGAACCTAAACGGGAGCGTGTCCAGCCATCGATTCGATGACGTCCAGAACGCGTTGCTGATCCTGCGGTGACATGCTCGAGCCGCTTGGTAGGCACAAACCGTCTCGGAACAGGGATTCCGCAACGTCGCCGCCAACGAAACGACAATCGGCAAACGCCGGCTGCAGGTGCATAGGTTTCCAAATCGGCCTCGCTTCGATGTTCTCCGCCTCCAGAGCCAATCGAATCTGTTCGCGATCGCAACCGAACTTGATGGGATCGATCGTCAAGGCCGTCAGCCAGCGCGTCGAATGATAACCGCTAGGCTCGGGCATAAACTCGATGCCCGGAAGGTGGCCCAGTCGTTCTTGATATCTCGCAAAAATCTGTCGACGCTGTGCGACTCGATCGGAGAGGACTTCCAGTTGCCCACGCCCAATCGCGGCGAGCAGATTGCTCATGCGGTAATTATAGCCGGTAACCGAATGCTCGTAGTGCGGTGCCGGGTCGCGGGCTTGAGTTGCTAGATGCCGGGCTCGCACCGCCCACTGCTCATTATCGGTAACCAACATCCCGCCACCAGAAGTCGTGATGATCTTGTTCCCGTTAAAAGAGAAGGCGGCCATCGCACCGAAGCTTCCGGCGGGTCGTTGGCCCAATCTCGCCCCCAGTGACTCCGCAGCGTCTTCCACGATCGGAACTCCGAACGTGTCACAGGCTTCGCAAATATTGGTGTAATTGGCGCACTGTCCGTTGACATCAACGACCATCACTGCGGCGGGAAGCCGGCCCTTCTCCGCACAATGGGTCAGCTCCTCGGCCAGTAGACCTGCATCCATGTTCCAGGTGTCTCGCTCGCTATCAATAAATACCGGCTGAGCACCGACATAACGAATGGCATTGGCCGTCGCGACGAACGTCATCGAAGAAGTAAGCACCTCTTGACCGGATTGAACTCCGAGCAGCAGCAGCGAAAGATGCAGCGCCGCAGTGCCGCTGGAAACCGCGACGGCATGTTGGCGGTCGACAAGCTTTGCCAATTCTTGCTCAAACCCATCGACGTGCGGTCCCAGGGGCGCGATCCAGTTGGAATCGAACGCCGCGAGCAAGAGTTCGCGTTCTCGCGTCCCCATGTGCGGCGGCGATAGAAAAAGTCGCTTTTGCAGAATACTCATGACGAAAACAGGTTGCAAAAATAAAGTTAGGAGAACGAAACACAGAACCACAGCCAGTTTACTCGCCGCATTATTGTTTTGACACGATAACGCGTTGATTCCGCTGCGAATGAATTAATGAATGAATGATAATCACCACCGCGCAGGGACACCTTTTGCGACGCAGTAAGCAGGTACATTTCTCGTGACACATGCCGCACCTCCAACCGTCGATCTTTCGCCGATTGTTCGACCAGGAAGTACGACAGATCCGACACCCATAAACACTTCCTCGCCCAGCTCGCAGTCGCCAGCAATTCTGCAGCCCGGTCCCACGTGAGCAAAGCTACCGATCCGGGTATCATGGTCGATGGACGCCGAAGTGTTGATGATCGTATGCCGACCGATTCGACAATCCGGCTGTATTACGCATCCCGCCATCACCACCGTTCCGGGACTAAGTTCGACTGTCGCATCGACGAATGCGGCAGGGTGGATCACCGTTAGCCAATCTAGTCGAAGCGATTCGGAAATTCTCTTTCGAATCGCGTTGTTTCCCACCGCGACAACCGCCGGCATGGGTGTCGCCGCTTCAATCGATTCAACCGGACCCACGATCGGAATGCCGAGAACGGATTGGCCGTACTTTGTCGGATCGTCGTCGAAGACAGTTACCACGCGATAGCCAGCGGACTGCAAAGTCCGAATCACTACTTTCGCGTGACCGCCGCCACCGATTACGTAACAGGATGGAGAATGTTGCGCCATAAAAATTAGAAAGTGGCATTATACTTCCTAAGTACCTTGTTGTGTACTTGCTCTCTCAAAGGCAACTGAACCTTGGAATTTGGGCATGGTCGCGTGGTTTGCCGAAGCTATGCCGTCACGCTTTAGCACCTGCCGCACCGTTAAGAAGAGAATCTTGATGTCTAACCAAAAGGATTGATTTTCGACGTACCAAACATCAAGTTCAAACTTCTCTTCCCAACTGATCGCATTTCGTCCGTTGACCTGCGCCCAGCCGGTGATGCCAGGACGCAGTTCGTGACGCCGATTTTGCGAAGGTGTGTAAAGTGGCAAGTATTCCATCAGCAACGGACGTGGCCCGACCAAGCTCATGTCACCCTTGAGCACGTTCCAAAACTCAGGAAGCTCATCGAGACTTGATTTTCGAAGCCACTTTCCGAATACCGTCATTCGCAGACTGTCAGGTAACAGCTTGCCCGACGCGTCATTGGCTGAAATCATCGACTTGAACTTTAACATCTCAAAAGGCTTACCATCTTTACCCGGTCGGGTTTGCCGAAAGATCGCCGGTCGCTCAATACGTAGCGATACCATGACCCAAAGCAGCGTCAGTATTGGAAAAACAGCAATCAATACCAATAAGGAAGCGATTACGTCCAATGTTCGCTTACTAGACAGACGCATGCTTTTTCCTGAACCATTCAAAGGTGAGTCTTAAACCTTCGTCAATATCGACTTTAGGATTGTATTGAAGCAGCGCTGATGCCTTAGAAATATCGGCCAGCGAATGACGAACATCACCCGGGCGATCCTCACGATAAATCGCCGAGATCGACGAATGGGCGAGCGTCCGGACAATGGAAAAAAGCTGGTTAACAGTTCGTCGTTCTCCGAACGCGATGTTGAAGGCTTGTCCCGAGATTTGACCTGCCGGCGCAAACATGCCTCGGATGTTTGCTTGGACTGCATTGGAAACAAATGTGAAATCACGGGATTGTTCACCGTCACCATTGATTCTGGGCGATTGACTATTGATAACAGAGTCAATGAACAACGGAATCACTGCGGCATAGGGTCCGTCCGGTTTCTGACGCGGACCGAAGACGTTGAAGTAGCGCAATCCGACGGTCACCATTTCGAATTGGTCAGAAAACACCTTAGCATACAATTCATTGGTGTACTTGGATACCGCATAGGGTGACAGCGGCCTCCCGATTTTCGACTCCACTTTGGGTAAATCAGGACTATCGCCGTAGACCGAGGAGCTGCTCGCGTAGACGAAACGTTTGACGCCAGCTTCCTTTGCCGCGTTGAGCATGTTCAAGAAGCCGGTCACATTCGTTTGATTGGTCTTCAACGGCGTCTTAAAGGATCGAGGTACTGAACCAAGCGCAGCTTGGTGGCTAATAAAATCAATGCCCTCACAGGCAGATCGGCAGACTGATTCATCAACGATGTCTGCCTCAATGAATTCAACCTCTTTTCGATCTAGGAAGTTCGCAATGTTCCCAAGGCTCCCTTCGCAGAGATTGTCAAGTATTCGTATTTTACCAGCTCCGTGATGAACCAGATATTCAACTAGGTTGGAACCAATGAATCCCGCACCTCCAGTGACTAAAAATGATAATTTTTTTAAGTCCGTTCCATGAAAGTCTTGATCGTATAACGATGACATTAAAACTCAAAAATTAAGCGGAAGTAAACAAAAACTTACTAGGCCTTCCAAATGCGCTGG
Organism: Planctomycetaceae bacterium; assembly: GCA_043775635.1. GTDB lineage: Bacteria > Planctomycetota > Planctomycetia > Pirellulales > Pirellulaceae > UBA6163. The sequence goes on from JAYVSE010000367.1 coordinate 58,539, forward strand.
CGATTTTCGGTCACGTCCTTGGGCGCATTTCGCGTATCGACTACGAGCGGGCACTCGTCCCCAGCTTCGTGAACAATGTAGTCGAATCGCGGAAGCTGTCCAGGCAATTCAAGGCCCAACACATTGAAGTATTTTTCCTTCCAGTTTCATTGATCTTCGCGTTGCCCAATCATGCTGCGATACTCATCAGCGAGTCTTTTCCAAACAACCTCAGATCGAAAGCGGTCCCTTACCCAAGACTTACCTGCTTCTCCGTGAGTCTCACGCAAGTCTTCGCAAACAAGATATTTTTCAATGGCTTGGGCAAGCTCTTCCGCGTTTCGACTTTCGACAAGCGTTCCCGTCTGCCCGTCGATGACTGCGTCCTTCGCACCTGTAACGCGAGTTGTGACGACTGGAAGTCCCATCGCGGCCGCCTCCAGTGCCACATTGGGCAATCCTTCGCGGTAGGTCGGCAGCACCAGCAAGTCAAACATCGCGTAGATCGGTCTCGTTTCGTTTCGCTGCCCGAGCCATGTGACACGACGTTGCACTTCCATCTTTTTCCACACCTCCTCACCTAAGTCATCCCCCACTTCGCGAGGACCAACCATTACCAAGTGAACGTGCGGGTACCGATTCGTTAACTGGTCAAAAGCCTGCAGCAACTCCACGACCCCTTTGTCTCTGACCATCCGACCCATGAAACCAATTACCACATCATGGGTGGCAATCCCCAACTGCTCGCGTAGCGTATTGGCTTCCTCTGAAATGGCTTCGTTTATTCTGAATTGTGAGCAATCAACTCCGTTGGAACTGCCGTTTCCCAAGACTTTTGACTTGGCTTCGGAAATAACACCAAGTCGCGTCGCCTCCTTGCGGAGGCTAATGCTATTGCAAATCACACTGGTGGCACACCATGCGGGAATCGATTCCACATAAAGAAAAACCTTACGTTTCAAACCCGCCATACCCTCCACGCGAAGCCCACGAAGAACATAAACTCGATGAGGAATACGCACGATCCAGGAGGCAATACTAGCTAACAATGCCGCCTTAGGCGTACTGTAATTGATGATATCCGGCCGTAGCTTTCGCAGCAATCCGATCAGTCGAATCGTGGCCGACAGGTCATCGAACGGCGAAGGTAGACGTTTCATCCGTAAAGCGATGACCTCTACCCCCTCTCGAATCGCAACTTGATTAAGTTCGTCACTTGGTGATGCAATCAACGTCACTCGAAACCCCTGTTCCCGCATATAATTGAGCTGCCCCCGAAGGAGAAAGTCAGCTGTCATAGGCGACGTAACGGCGTAAACAATATGTGGCAACGCAGTATTCGAGTGTCCGCTAACGCCATTCATTTCTCTGAATCCCGGAGCGTTTGTGAGCAAGAACCTAAGGTGCCACCGACACAAGAAGACCATTCCTGATCGCCCATGTGAGGCGGCGACAAGAAAATACGATTGGGGCGAGATTCTCGGTCAGCGGCTTGCCGCAGGAATCCTTTGAGGGCCGAGGCTACGCTAAGATCAGAGGTGGGTGACGGTTGATTCAATTTCATGTTAGGCACTTGCAATGGTCTACAATTCTTTTCGCCACACCGTTCGGTTAACAAAATCGACGTAGCTTAACACGATTCGCGTGACCTTCTTTGAAAAATTGGTTGGACTATAGTCCTCGACTAACCGAAAAACTCGTTCGCCGCTGGCGGCTTGTTTCACCACCACGTCAATAGATCTCAACACTGCCTCGGGACGAAGCCCTGACATGATCAAGGTTCCTTCGTCCATTCCCTCGGGGCGCTCGTGCGCTTGGCGAATCGTGATCGCGGGGACGTTCAGAATGGACGATTCTTCCGTGATCGTTCCGCTGTCGCTAATACAGCATTTCGCTTCCAATTGCATTTTGTTGTAGTCGAAAAAACCCATCGGCTTGAGAAACTGAACGCGATCGTCTATGTCATCGCGATCCAGCTCCTTGAGCCGCTTCAACGTTCGCGGGTGCGTCGAAATGATAACCGGCATGTCGTAGTGCTTGGCAATTTCGTTGAGGGAATCGAGTAAGTTGCGGAAGTTTTCCTCCGAATCCACATTTTCTTCGCGGTGCGCACTGACAATAAAGAAGTTCTTCGGCTTCAGGCCGAGCCGATCCAGAATGTCACTGCCCTTAATCGAATCCATGTGGTATTCAAGAATCTCTCGCATCGGCGAACCGGTCTTAATGATTCGTTCGGCAGGAATTCCTTCGGCTAACAGATATCGCCGGGCGTGCTCGGTCAGCGGCATGTTGATGTCGCTAAGGTGGTCGAGCACCTTGCGGTTGAGTTCTTCAGGCACTCGCTGGTCAAAGCAGCGGTTTCCCGCCTCGAAGTGGAATACAGGAATTTTTCGTCGCTTAGCTGCCAAGACGGCAAGACAACTGTTTGTATCACCGTAAAGCAATACCGCGTCGGGCTTTTCCAGTTCCATAATGTCATCCGCTCTGGAAATGACATTGCCAATCGTATGAGCTACCGATTTTCCGGCGACTTCCAAAAAGTAATCCGGCTTGGGAACACCCAGGTTCTCGAAGAACACCTCATTGAGTTCGTAGTCGTAGTTTTGCCCTGTATGAACGAGAACATGTTCAACGTATTGGCTCAGGTCGGCGATCACGCGACTGAGTTTAATTATCTCGGGGCGGGTGCCCACGATGGTCATGACTTTCATGGCGTCGATTGATTGGAGAAAGCTAGGGAGTAAGGATGACAGGCAGGTCATTTAAAATTGACGTGTCGGGAGACGACTTAAATACTAGGTGATTCCAGCAGCGAGTTGGACGCATGGACAAATTGCTCGTCGGACAATCTGATCCAAGGCGGCAAACAAATGCCAACTCATCATGAAATCGCTTGGCAAACAGTCCTTCGGCAATGTAGTTGTTCTCGAATACTGGCTCGATGGCTTTGCAATCCAATTTATCGACGAACGACCGGAATAGCAGCACAGAATGATAGTCGTCCGGATTTGGCTTGCTGCCGGTGCCCTCAGGGTGGTTGGAAACGCTCATGTTTGTTTGGCACGCGGTTTCGTGTAAAGGGAGTCGGCGGCAAGTTCAGCCATCATCGTCTGCCAATCGGGCAATTTAAGGCCAATGGCACTGCGGAGCTTGTCGCCGTTGAGGGTTGGCTTAATTTCAAAGCTATCGTCCGGTTCGATGGTGACGTCCAATTCGAACGCCTTTCGCGCGAGCAAAAGCAAATCGTATTTGGAAATCGGTTGAGGCATCGCCAATGTCATTAGTCCGCCGAGTTGCGGGTGCGATTCGATAATGTCGCCGACAACGCGACACATTTGAATCGTCGAAACACCCGAGTAAAACGCCCGAGTGAAGCCTCGAATTGCCTTTCCCTCCTGGGCCAAAAACCATTCCAGCAGTTCGGTTCGATCGGCGAGTTCGCGACCAATGAACGAAGACCGAATCGTTAACGAATGAGGGTAACGGATCTCGCCGAGTGCTTTCGTTTTCCCGTACGCGTCTTCACCGCTGGTGTTGGAATCTTCGTCGTAGTTTCCAAGTTCGCCATTGAAAACACAATCGGTGCTGAAGTGAATCACGCGGGTCGACGTGCGCCTGCCCCAGTCCGCCAATTTGTGCGGGAACAGCGAGTTGATACCAATCGCTTGCAACGGATCGTTTACAGTTGGCTTTCGTTTAGTGATCCCGACGCAATTCAGGACCACATCAGGCGAAACGGCGTGCAGGATGCCTTGCAGTCGATTCCACTTCGAAACGTCCACACGATCAATGACTCGGTCGTTGTCGAATAATCCGCAATCAGTAAATTCTTCTCGATCTCGATGAAGGATGGCATGGCAATCACCAAACCGATCGTGCAAGTTCTGGAACAGCTTATGCCCGATTAACCCGGACGCGCCTAAAACTAAAGTTCGCATGCTTATTTCAATTTGACTGTATTTCGAAACGTCGCGATCACGCGACAGGCAGCCCAGCCTTCTCGAGTTCGTGACAAACTTCCGGCAGCGATAACAAAAGTTCTTTTAATTCATCCATTGTAAGTTGTCGTGTGTTTTCTGAGTCATAGTCGTGTACCTGAGGCTCGATGGAATCGCCTTCGGTGAAGAAGCCGGAGTAGTTCAGATCGCGTTCATCCATCGGAATTCGGAGGAAGTCGCCCATGTCTTCGGCGTTGAGCATTTCGTTCAGACTTGCGAGTGTCTCGTGTTGCTTCTCACCGTGGCGGGTTCCGATGCACCGGACCTTGGAACTGGACCGAAATAGCTCAATCAATGCCTGTGCCAAGTCGCCGATTGTGCAGGCGGCGGCCTTTTTGATGAAAACGTCGCCTTGCCGAGCGTGTTCGAACGCGAAATTGACCAAAGCGACCGAGTCCCGTAGCGGCAGGAGGAACCGCGTCATTTTTGGGTCGGTAATCGTGAGTGGTTTGCCGTCTAGAATTTGTTGGATGAACAATGGGATGACGCTGCCGCGCGAGTACATCACGTTCCCGTATCGGACGCTGCAAATTCTTGTCTCGTCGTCACTGAGTCGCCGGGCAACACTTTGAGCGACCTTTTCCATCAAAGCTTTGGTCATCCCCATCGCATTTACCGGATAGACTGCTTTATCAGTCCCCAAGCAAACAAGACAGTCTATTTCATGAGCGACCGCCGACTCGACGACGTTGTGACTGCCGACGATGTTGGTCTCCACGGCCTGCATGGGAAAGAATTCGCAACTTGGAACCTGCTTCAATGCAGCCGCGTGAAAAACCAAATCCACACCTTTCATCGCCTGGTCCACGCTCTCGCGGGACCGGACGTCACCGATATAAAATTTTAGCCGCTTGTCAGCGAACGCATTTCGCATTTCATCCTGCTTGCACTCATCACGACTAAAAATTCGGATTTCGCCATAGCCAGCATCCAGCAGGCGGCTTGCCATCGTCTTACCAAAGGAGCCAGTGCCCCCCGTAATCAGCACAGTCTTACTACCCAAAGTTGGCTGCTTTAGCTCCATTTGATTAACAGTGCACAAACAAAAGAGGAGAGGGAATTAAACGATTATCGAATGTACCATCGTTTATCAAGGGGACTTGTTGTACCGTTATGCTAATCGAAGATCCGCAAACGTCAACAACACCATGCTCGGAAAGCCAAACAATCGTTTAGAAATTATCTGCCGACGAACCCTATTCCAATTCGTATTCAGTCAACCATTAAGGAGAACTGACGAGCACCATGGACGCCGACATTCGACGCATTGAATTCCAATTCGTATTCAGTCAACCATTAAGGAGAACCTCATTTGCGAGACAGTCCCTGATTGGCAAGACCGACACAGCCTAGCAATTCCGATTCGCAGAAACAACAATGGCGAGTTTATCAAAGCGAGTCGACGAGTTCTTTATATCGATGGTGAGCGCCCGACAACATTGGTTGCCAGTTCCCATACCGACACGAAAAAGAACATTCGCAACCGAAAGCAAGGCAACCACACATGTCAACTCGAAAATTATTTCTGATTACCGCGTCGACCGTCGTTGGCTTGAATATTTTAAGCAAACTCGGTGCGTTCTGCCGCGACATTTTGCTCTCCCAATTCTTCGGCGCTGGTGTCGAGACGGACGCCTACTTCATCGCCAACGCTATTCCGGGACTCGTATTCCTGGGCGTGTTCTCAACGATCAACGCTGTATTCTTGCCGCTCTACGCAAAGTCCCGGGCGAAAAACCGAAAGCTCGCCCTGTCATCGATCTACACCGCAACTCGACTGTATGTCGGAATGGCGTTCGTCATCGGCGTCATGACCATCGTGCTGGCCTATCCCCTGGTTAAATTAGCGGCTCCAGAGGCACCGGAGGAAACGCTTCGCTTGGCTTCACAACTACTTCAGGTTCTGGCGGTCGCCTTCGTGTTTTCCAGTTGGACGGGCCTGCAAAACGCAATTTTGCAAGCTAACAAACAATTCATCTGGCCCATGGTTGTGCCGGTAATCAACCATGCGATCGTCATCGCCGGGCTCATCCTCGTTTCTGTGTTTGAAAAATCGATCATTTGGGTGGCAGTCGCCGCCGTGTGCGGATGGGCACTGCAGTACCCAATACTGACTTTTCCAACATGGAAGTACAAACGGGGCAGTTCCAAAACGAAATTTTCAAATGACATTCGCAACACATTGCTACGTTTGTCCATCCCCGTATTTCTGTGTATCTCGCTCGATCAAATCAACAGCGTTATCGACCTGTATTTAGGATCAGACTTTGGGAATGGAGCCATCAGCCATTTGAGCTATGCATCTCGCTTGATGCTGATGTTTTCAGGGGTCTTTTCTTTACCGGTCGCTTATTTTGTTTTTCCGTATCTCGCGGACGCTGTTGCTCGCAATGATTCCGCGAAGGTCACGTCGTTGCTGGCGAAAGGTATCGGCGGTGTTCTGCTAACGACCACCCCGCTAATGGTCACGTGCTACTGGGCAAACGAGGAAATAGTCGCGATGGTGTACCAAAGAGGGGCGTTTGAAAGTGAAGACGTTGCCGCATGCTCGAACGCGCTGAAATACTACTCGATTGGCATCGTTTTTATTGCGATAAGAGAAGTTTCGAATCGACTGTTCCTTTCCAAAGAACTGATGAAGACGATGCTGCTCATCGGCTTGATCTCGGCTACCTTCAATCTTATCGCGAGTGTCATTCTCTCGCGAGTGCTAGGGCTCTCCGGTATCGCGTTGGGAACGTCAATGAGTGCCGTTATCTACGTTGTTCTGCAGGTGGTGGTCATCCGTCGCCTCCATCGGGAATTCCTCTCCATCGAAATCTTTCTAGCTTTTTGTCTCGCTATACTATCCGCATGCACAATGTCACTGGCGATTGTGGCCAGCCGTGCGCACGTCCAGAGTTTCGAAACGACCAGTCAACTGGTGATCCAGCTTGGACTCGGCATATTCGCTTACTGCGTCACTTTGATGTCCGGTGTGTCGGCTTACGCCATTGCGTCGGGACGTGAGTCTCTAAAGTTAAAACTTTTTCGGAAACAGAAATAGAGAATAACTGTCCCGAACAGGGCCAGCAACGCACCTGGAGAGTGCATCAATTGATTATTGGCGGGCGCGTAGGCAATGCCGATCGTAAGCAAGCAAAACATAAGCACTGAATAAGGATTTTGCCTAAAAATTGACTCTCGCCAACAAACGGCATATCCGTAACCAAAGACGAAACCAAAAGCGAGGGTTCCGGAGAATGTTAGATCGGACGCCAGCCATGCAAATACGCTGTGCCATTTACTGGACCCCCAACCCGTGTTTTTTCCGACCAAGTAAGGGTAGCTTTCCTCAACCATAAACGGCAGTCCAAAGAATTGAGTCAAAATCACGGAAATTGAGTAGGAGCTTCCCGCAAATGCGGTCCAAGTGAAGTCTTGATTCAGTGCAAGCGACAGCCCAAAATACCCCTGCCCAAGGTAACCACAAAATATCGCCACCACAAATCCAAGATTGTCACCCAAAATCTGCAAGACAAAACTATCCTCTTTGAGATACATCAAAGGGTGGAAGGCGTCGCCGTGGTTATAGATGTCGATCCCAATCGCGCGATACCTCGATGCCAGCAAAACCATAAGCACAGAGGCCCCCACGAGGAGGGTGGCTCCGGTCTTAAAAATGAAGCCGAAACTCAATCGTCCGGTGCTAGCTCGTTTAATCGCGTACAGACAAACACAATAGACAATCATGTCGCCAAATTGCTTTTGCTTGCCACCGCCGAGCGTGTAGATGAGAAGACTGCCGACGACAGTGTAAATCACCAATAGCTTAAATTTGAACGTTAGTAACTTGTAAGAATACAGTCCCCAAATCGTCGTAACGAACACGCAAAGCGCACCGAGTGATGTAATCAAAAACGACTTACTATAGGAACCCTGATTTCGCTCATAGCCATCATAGCTGTCAATGTAAGCTTCGCCCGTCTTGAAAATGTTGAAATTGATTCCTCCCGTCGCGGCGGCATTGACGATCAGAAAAGTTGTGACAAAGAATGAGACCCAGCAGCTTAGAACAAATAGTTTTCGCGAAAACTGATTTGCGTAATCGCGTGAGAGCCGAGAAGAAATTTGAGTGGGCCGGTTCACCCCCAACACATAGCCCAACGAAAAAAGCACAAGAAACACGGTCACAAAACCAGCAGTGGAAGCGATATCGTATCCCAGATAACCCAGCGGACCGAAGATACTAATGGCTAAGCCTGACCCAATGTAAAGGTTGGTGCCCAACATTGGGAGATAGCCGACACTGCTATTAGACATTAAAAATCCTTTTATATTCTTGATGCTTTCGGAATTCACTAAGGTGACCAATTTTCAGCGATTGTGCGACAGCACGTTCGAGATAGTTGTCGGTTTGACCCACTACCCTGGCTGGATTTCCGGCAACAATAGTGTTATCAGGAACGTCTTTTGTAACCACCGCATAAGCACCGACGATCGAACGGTTGCCGATCGTCACGCCCCTCAAAATCACCGCACCCATCCCGATAAACACGTCTGAACCAACCGTGATCGGTGATGCAAGATCAAGGTCAGGCAGCTCGCGTCGAAAAGGTAGGATTCCGCCATCATGGCAAATGAACTTCGCTTCCAGACTGATGAAAACATTGTCGCCAAGCGTTACCAAATATGGTTCAGCGCTAAACATTCGATAGCTACTGCCATAGATCGTAACAACGCCTTTCATTTTGACTCCCAAACGACGAGCGTAGGGAACGGGAAAAATCTTAGCTGCTAGCATGCAGACCGGTGCCGTCAGAATTTTACTGAGCCGTTTAAGCATTGGGTAAGCCTGCTTGCAACTCATGAATCATTTTCTTCACGTCAGGCACAAACGTCTCCGCACGGAAGAACAATGTCCCTAGACACGCATGTTTCATCTCCGTGACTTGGTCTGCAGGTAGCGTCAATGCTTTAACAAGTGTCGCAACAGCACATTCCTGATTTTCAGGATTAATAGAAAAACCGGTCTTACCATCAATCAAGTAAGGCGCGACATTTTCAAGCGGGTTTGTGATCACTGGAGTTCCAAGAGCAATCGATTCACTAAATTTGGTCGGAAATCCAGCCAACGTCATCCGGCTCTTCGCACGAAGGAATATTGAGTAGTCTGCATTTTTAAGTTCGGAAACTACCAAATCGTGCGAACAATTTCCATGAAATCGAACTCGCTCTCCAAGCGACTCCAAAAGGGATCGGTGGTGCGGGACAACTGACATGTAATTCTCACGCTCCACCCCGAAAACATCGAACCGAAACGGGACATTCCGTTCGGCGACCATTGCAAGAAGTGACAAAACCCAATCCAATCGATCTTTCAAGTCATCCGCACGCAATCGCACGACCGCCGGATCGAATCCAGTCCCAGCAAATAACAGTCGCTTCGCAGTTCCATCCGGTGTCACCGCAAAGTTGCCCTCGCGCTTGTCGCCCTTCGGCTCAACCAAAGTCGGTAGCTCTAGCATCGGTTTGCCAAATGAGCTGTAATGACGTGAAAAATACGGACTTGAACAAATGATTCCGTCCATTTGCTTATTTCCCCAATGCATCTGGACAAAAGTATCAAGATTCTTGACGAGCGACCGAAATGAGAACCCCGGCCTCTTGGCGGGCCACTCCGACAGATCTGCGACGACAAACGCACCATGACGACGCGAGACACGCTTAGCGTCCAATTGTGCTAGGGTGGGAGAATTGTAGCAAACGATACCAAGCACCCTTTTATTGTAGTGCTGGAGGATTAGCTGTTTGACGCTGCGCATTGAAGCAATTTGTGTGATCCACTCCATTGAGGTTCGAGGATACCCGGTCTCCCAAACGTCCGCGTTGAACCCATCCATCGATGAAACGCGTCGGATGTCGTCAGGGCCGATTTGTTTGTCTCGACTGACGCCGACGAGCACGACGTTGCATCCCGCTAGTGAAAACAGTCTGGCAATGGCGAGAATCCTCGTGGCGGCTGCGTTTTTTGCAGGAAATTCAAAGTTGCCGACGAAGAGGACTGAAGGAAGCGTTGACGCATTTTCGATGTCAGGATCTGCCCCATTGGCGGTCGCAATCTCAATCATTCGCGTATTATCCAACATGTGCCTCGACAATTTTCGTCTCGGGAAACACGAGCCGCTTGATGGCGGCACGGACGACCTCCGGTCGCTCATCTGCCAGCGCGATGAGCGAATCGATACCAGTCGCTGCGTAAGTTTCTCTGAAGTCTCGAGGGTATGCGGCACGAACTTTCGGGTGCTGTGTTTCCAGAGTCATTTCGTCACTGAAGTACAATTCCTCAAATAATTTTTCACCAGGACGAATACCGGTAAATTCGAATTCAATGCTGTTTTTGGGTAGTCCACTGAGTGCAACGAGATCCTCAGCCAATTGAACGATTTCGATTGGATCACCCATATCAAGGACAAAAATTTCTCCACCTTTGCACTGAGCAGCCGCTTGAATAACAAGCTGTGAGGCCTCGGGTATTGACATGAAGTAGCGGGTCATCCGCTTATCCGTGATGGTAATCGGTCCACCCCTGCGAATCTGCTCTTGAAAAATGGGGATGACGCTGCCAGCGCTGCCGAGAACATTCCCAAAACGAACGATGGCGAACTTGGTGTCGCTAGTTTGCGCGAAATCGTAGATAACCCGCTCGGCCAAATGCTTAGAACACCCCATGATGCTCGTCGGATTAACGGCCTTGTCGGTACTGACCATCACTAAATGACCAACGTTATATTTATCGGCAAGAGCGGCGATTACCTTCGTGCCCATAATATTGTTTTTGACAGCCTCTCCCGGGTGCAGTTCCATCAGCGGTACATGCTTATGCGCGGCAGCGTGAAAGACAATCTCGGGCTTGCAAGTTTCAAATAACCGCTTCATGCGAAGGCGATCGGTGATGTCACCAATTTCAATATGTAACTTCACTCCCAGGCTCAAAGCAAGAGAGTTCAGTTCATTGTAGATGGCGTGGATTCGATTTTCGCCTCGTCCCAGCAGAATCAGCTCGGCGGGTTGGAAACGGAGCACTTGGCGACAAATTTCGCTGCCAATGCTACCCCCAGCACCCGTGACCAGCACGCATTTGCCTCGCAATAGTTTTTCGACTTCGACAGTATCTAATGTAACAGGGTCGCGCCGCAGCAAATCTTCAATGTTGATAGGACGCAGCGGAATTTCCTCGTGCCCAACCATTGCATCTTCAAAACGAGGGATCACGCGGACTTGCATATCATTGGAGTTACAACGATCCATGAGTGAACGCAAGATGCCACCACTCACCTCGCCTGCCGGGACAAGGATTTCGTTGACGTTCAATGACATCGCTGCCTCAACCGCACCCTTTACACTTCCGACGATTCGAACGCCTCCCAGAAATGCTCGCCGCGGAACGATGTCACTGGTCGAAAGCAACCCGCATACTCGGCAGGGCATCGACTGTATCGAATTGATCTGCGAGGCTAGCTGCCCAATCCGGTGATCGGTGCCGACCAACAACACACCACGGCGTTGCCGTCTGCGAATGCTTGTGCCAAACACTTCGTCGCTGAAACGCCAAGTCGAACGCAAGCCACCGATGACAATGACGGTCAATAACGTGTCAATCAGCAATGTCGAACGCGGAATTGCGATTGCGGGTGACAACATGTAATCTAAGAATGCGATCAACAACATCGACAGAAATGACACGTGGACTAAGTTACGCAAGTCAACAAAAGTCACGTACCGCCACCAACCGTGAAAATGTCCCATGGCATAAAAAAGAATGACCTTGGCAGCAACCACCAATGCGGTCGCCCGCCCCACGGAACCCCACAAACCATCGGGAAGCACGAAATCGTAGCGAATCAGGTAGGCGCTCAAAAACACCAACGCAAACAGACTCAAATGCAAGAAGACGAGAATCGCCATTCGAAAAGGTTGCCTACGCGCCACCGACAGCAAGGCGCGCCAGAATCGATTCACCGCAAACTGATTAGATCCAGGTTGGGGGTGACTGGGTGCTGTTTGAATCAATGGAAACTCCGACTCTTGTAGTAAATAACGCGTTCCACTGACGCTAGCTGCGCCCATGGTGGTTGGAAGGACGCCGCCGCCATCTCGATAGCACGCGTATTTCTACCATCGGAACAGGTTTGCATTTTTACTGCGGGCTCGCGGGTTGTCAACCAAAAAAATCTGGCGCAACACTTATGAAACCAAATTCTCGGGGAATGTCTCGGAATGGAACAGTTAAACGTTTTGCGACATCTTCCGTATTAGAGCGTTGCAGAGGACCAAGCTGAATTCCACGTTGCGCAAACGAATCTATGTGATGGCCAAGATAGGGCGCTAATCCCGTCAACAACCCGAGCTTACGCAGTTTGATCGAAAAAGCCTAACGCTTCAGGTGCCAGCTCATGTGATAGAAAAGGCCCTCGAAAAAACCAATGGCGATGCCATTGGGTGGGTTGTTTACCACTTCACGTATACCCTCAATGTGAGCTATTTGATTCCAGTAATGACGCCCACATCGTCCTGACGTCGCCGGATTTGCAGACCAACCCACGGGCGACGACCAAGTTCTGCGGACGCGGTTGCTGTCATCGGTGTGGCGAGCGCATGGAACCGATGCTAGCATTGAATGTGCCGATAACGCGGATTTGAGAGGCCAGAAAACAGTTTCGATGGGAACGAAAAGATTCCTAACGGCTAGTTTTTGATCGCCTTGTACGGGATGTTCCGTTCGCGCTGCGTCCGCCTTTACTTAGCTACTCCATCTCGGAAGAAATTTTGGTGACGATGGGGTGTCTGGGACCGAATGAAGAATCCGTGGTTGGAACTGCTCACGGAAGAGTTAGGTGTGTGATGACTGGAACAAAATGGATGCTGACTGCCTGGATGCTTGTGCCTCTTTTGGGCTGTGCATCATTAACAGACTATAAGTACGAACAAACGCAGCGTTCACGCGCTCGATCGGCCTGGCGGGATCATGGTTCCAACTGCGAGCCGAATTGCTACGGCAAAGATTACCAAAAAGGCTGGAAGGATGGCTTCTACGACGTTGCGACGGGTGGCAAAGGATGCCCTCCGGTTGTAGCGCCGGTCACCTACTGGAAGCCATCCCAGATCCTGGAGGACCACGATCGCGCACGCAATACCTATTACAGCGGATTCCAGGACGGCGTCGCTTGCGCTCTCCGATATCCTCAAACACATTATCTCAAGCTATGGACGTCCTGCGAATGTCCTGGGCCGATGTGTGAAAAACAGTGCTGCCCAACCAACGGATGCATGACAGGCGGATGCATGACAGGCGGATGTGGACTCGCGTCCCAGGGAATGATGGACGAATCCAATGCGATCGAAAGTGGCGTCGTGATACCGTCAGCTCCCATCATGGATTCTCCCGTTCCAACCACACCTGTACTGAAAAAAGAGCCGGTCGAGCCCGCTCCCGAATCACTTCCTGAGCCCAAGGCGAGTTCAGTGCAACTCCACAAAGCGCCATGGACAGGTGTCGAACCTGCTCAACCATTGGATTTAGGTGTCGCAGACGAGACTCATTCGTCTTCGTCCAACGATTTAGGATTCATCCATAGCTTCGATCAAATGATTGAAGAGTCCAGTTCGCAGATCCGGCGTTGTACTTCGAAGGAGCCAGTGGAGTAGAGACGGCACGGCTTTCAAGACGCTATCGAATTTACGAACACTATCTCGCAACGGGTCGTTTGACCAAGGAAGTGTTGCGAGTAACCATACAACTTCATCAACTGAACGATGTGAAAGGATTCCATCATGAAGGTCCTAGGAACTAATTCCAAGCTACCGGCAAATCTGCTTAACTTTGGTCAACGATTGTGTTTGCTACTGGGGATTGGCTACACGGCTGGTCTCACCGGGTGCGCTTGTATCTCGGCTAACCAAGATGCAATTCCAGCGAGCCGTCTGGATCCTGCCTTAGTATCTTGCCGCAAAGACGGAATGGCTCCGTTGCCGTTTGCAGCATTGGGCCAACCTAATGTCGACGAGCATATCATTGGCCCCGAGGACACTCTGGGCGTCTTTATTTTCGGTATATTCCCAACATCCGAAAACGAGACACCCGTTCAAAACCGCTCTCAGGCGGTCAATCAACAGTACTACCCTCCGTATGGTGCGGAAGTTGGAGCATCGGCTGGCATACCAGTTCGCGTAAGTGCGGAGGGTACTGTCGACCTTCCGTTAGTTGCGCCAATCAGCCTCCAAGGGCTGACGATCTCACAGGCCGTTGAAAAAATTCGGCAGGTCTACACCGAAAAAACACTGATCAAGAAGGGACGCGAACGCATTACCGTAACCTTGATTACACCCAGAGTCAGCCGCGTCATCGTACTTCGTGATGACACACCAGCAACTCCTGTCGCCATTACCAACCCAGCACAAATAAAGGAGATCCACCGTGGCTCGGGTCAGGTGATCGACTTGCCGGTTTATCAGAACGACGTTCTGCACGCACTGGCATCAACGGGCGGACTTCCTGGCACCGATGCGAAACGCGAGCTTTGGGTGATCCGCAACAATCCCTCTCTGGAACACCAATACATCGACGTCAATGCGCTGAATTCAATGATCCAGGCTACGATGCCTGGTACCAACTCGCCTGTTGTGACCAGAATACCTTTGGTCGGCTGCCCCGGCGAGCCTGTCTTGTTTCGCGCAGAAGACGTGATTCTTCACGATGGAGATGTGGTCTATGTTCCACGTCGTAACGAATACTTCGTTGCCGGTGGATTGCTGCGTGGTGGGCGAATCCCGCTACCGCGAGACGAGGACATCGATGTCCTTGAGGCGATTGCTTTGTCCTCATCATCAGTAGGCGGACCCTTAGGACAATCAGGCACGGTTCTGAGCACTGGCAATGTTGGTAACCTTCGAGAGCCCACGCGAGTCTTGATCTTGCGAAAGCTTCCCGATGGAAGGCAACTTCCAATCCGAGTCGACTTGGACCGAGCGGTTCGCGATGAGAAAGAACGAATCCTGATTCAACACGATGATGTGGTCTTGCTACAATTCAAGCCATCGGGAGCGATCATCTACGGAGCATTCAATTGGGTGAACGTCTCCTTCATACCGCGCAAAAACTAGCCCTTCGTCATCCAGAGCAACAATCGGTCACCTAGTCGTGGGATAAGGTGACCGATTGCAATCAGCAACCGCACATATCTTGGCAACACCAGATCTGGCGTTCGACGCTTGACGACGATCAATATCTGGTTCGCAACCCACTGGGGATCCAATCCACGAACCGATGTTCCACCGCCCGGTTGCCGAGCAGTATCTGGCAAAGCGGCGTCAATTGATTTTGCGTCATACCGCGTTCCAGCGTCGGAGCGACGAATGGGGCCAGGGCTCACCAGTGCGACGTGAACGCCAAGCTCTCTCCACTCCAGCCGCATTTGCTGTGTCATTCCTGCTAGTGCATGCTTCACCGCTGGATAGCCACCAAGATGTCGTGCTCCAACCTTCGCCCCCAGCGAGCCGATGTTGACAATCACGCCGCGTGATTCTTGTAGTAGAGGAAGCGCGGCTTGTGAACAGAGCAGTGCGCTAACGACATTGGTGCGAAACAAGTCGTTTAGTCGATTCTTGGTCAGCGTCATGATGGTTCCACGATCGCTCTGCCCAACGCAATTGATAAGCACATCGAGGCGGCCAAACTCGAGTGCAATCTTGGCAAACAATTGCTCAACGGACTCGCCGACCGAGACGTCAGCAGCCATCGAAACAAATCGCCCTCCGGCAGGGCTTCCTTCCGTTGCCTGAATCGCGTCTGCGACGGATGTCAACCGTTGGGAGTCACGCGCAACGCCAACGACGTCATATCCCGCATTCAAAAAGGTCTTGGCAATCGTTAGGCCCAATCCAGCAGACGCGCCGGTGACAATTGCGACGGGGCGAGGTGGCGATGCTGACAAAGTATTCGCAGGGGTTTCAGGAGTTCAGGGGAACAAATAGTGCAAATTGTCGCCTTAAATGGCATCCAGGGGGGCTTGAAAACGACTTAACAAAACCAATTTGCCAAACATCGCGGAATGAATTCATATTCATTGATAACAAGCGGCTGTGTAGGTCTCGCACAGAGCTGGCAAACGCTTACACTCGTGCTTAAGGCAACTTCCGCCAAACATGCTCGCATGGAAATCCAACGATGTCACGACCGTCTCTCGAAGAAGCTTGTACCAAAATCGTAGCTACCGTGGGGCCAGCTTGCGATTCCATCGATAAACTTGCTGAACTCATTTTAGCCGGGGTTGACATTTTTCGTATCAATAGCGCCCACGGAGATCGTGCTCAACACGAAAATTCTTTGGCCAATATCCGCACTGCTGGGGAGAAAGTTGGATTTCCAATCGGTGTATTGCTGGATTTATCGGGACCGAAAATTCGCCTGGGGCAATTGCAGGCTGACCCCTATATGTGCGAGTACGGTGCCAAGGTGGTCTTCGTCCGTGGGGACCAAGCGGCCGAGCCGAACCAATTTACCAGTTCCTACAAGCGGCTTATCGACGAATTGGCCGTCGGTGACCGTGTGATGCTTGCCGATGGAACCGTTTCGCTGGTGGTTGAGAACAAACTAGACGACCGCGCCACGTGTCGAGTGACTTCAGCAGGCGAAGTTCGCAGTCGGCAAGGTATCAACTTGCCAGGTGTCAAGCTCAGCGTCGCAGCCATGCGCCCCGCAGATGTCGATAATGCCATCTGGGGTGCGCAAAACGGAATCGATTTTATCAGCTTGAGCTTCGTCCGAACCGCTGCCGATGTGCACTCGCTCAAAAACTTGTTGGTCAGCTATGACTCGCCGGCGCTGGTGATTGCCAAAATTGAAAAGCCCGAAGCGCTTGCGCAAATTGATGCCATTGTGGACGCCGCTGATGGAATCATGGTAGCGCGTGGTGACCTTGGGGTCGAAATTGATATTGCCGAAACACCGGTCGCTCAAAAGATGATCATTCGCGTTTGCCGCGAGAAGATGAAACCGGTAATCGTGGCGACGCAGATGCTCGAATCGATGCATCACAGCCGCCGACCTACTCGCGCTGAAGCCAGTGACGTTGCGAACGCGATCCTGGACGGAACCGATGCGTGTATGCTCAGCGGCGAAACCGCGATCGGCGATTATCCGGTCGATGCGGTTTCAACCATGAACCGAATCATGTTGCATACGGAACAAAAATTGCTCGTGACTCAACCGGAAGACGGCGGGAAATCCAATCGCGTTCATCCGATCACGTCCGCCGTGACGGCGGCGGCGACATCGATTGCTGAAGCGATCAAAGCCAAATTGATCGTGATCGCAACTCATAGCGGCGGAACCGCATGGGTAAAGAGTAAAAGTCGTAGCCGAATCCCAACGATCGGTGCGAGTAATAACCCCGTGACGCTGAGAAAAATGAATTTATTATGGGGCATTAAGCCGATGCACGTTGACCAGCTCGACGACACGGCAAAATTGTTCGACGACATCTCTCGCTGGGGATGCGAGAACGGTGTTCTAGCTAACGGCGACAAAGTGATCTTCGTAACTGGCAGTGGCGTGATGGAGAAAGCGCATAATTTGCTTGTCGTGCATACAGTAGATAGGCGTCCTGAATGAACAATGTTGACTTGGCGGTTCAGTTCTTTCTTCAGATCGCTGTGATCCTTTTTTTCTGTCGCTTGGTCGGGGCTATCGCGGTTCGTTTGGGACAGCCACAAGTGGTTGCGGAAATGGTTGCGGGTGTGCTGCTAGGTCCTTCGTTGTTTGGGCTCATGGCTCCGGACCTGCAACAAACCCTCTTTCCCTGGGACAAGTCGCAAGCGACCCGCGACAGTCAAAGCTATCTGTTTCCCGCATCACAGCTCGGCCTTGCACTCTACATGTTCATTGTCGGTATGGAATTTCGCGTGGATGTGTTGAAAGCCCATGCCAGGAGTTCCATCGCGGTTTCAATTGCCGGCATGCTCGCTCCGTTCGCTTTTGGTGCCGCGCTTGCGGCCTACTTTTTCTACAACACCGAACTTTTTCCTGCCAAGACATCGCTTAACGAAGCGATGCTGTTCTTGGGCGCATCGATGTGTATCACGGCATTTCCAATGCTTGCCAGAATCATCCAACACAAGGGCTTGACCGGAACATTGATGGGCACCGTCGCCTTAGGCGCTGGCGCGATGGATGATGTGACGGCTTGGTGCTTATTGGCCGTTGTTCTAGCCAGCTTCGATGACAATGCAATGCGAGCCGTCTATTCGATCAGCGGCGGTGTGTTATTTGTTGCTTTTGCGGGGCTAGTGCTCCGGCCGCTATTATTTCGATTGCGTCACAAGCTAATCAACGAATCGGAACAGTTGACGGAAGTCGGATTAACCGTTGGGTTGGGATGCATGGCATTAAGTGCTTGGTTTACGGACTTGATCCAACTTCATGCCGTGTTCGGTGCCTTCGTGACCGGTGCGATGATCCCGCGCGGACCGATCGCAACCGGTCTGATTGCAAAGATTCAGCCGCTTACGGTTTCGTTGCTTTTGCCACTGTTTTTCACCTACTCAGGACTCAACACCAAGATCGGACTGATCAACACTTGGTATCTGTGGGGGATGTGCCTGCTGGTGCTGGTAGCTGCTGTGGTTGGCAAAGGCGTCGCCTGTACCGTTGCGGCACGCGTCTCTGGGCTTAGCCCACGGGAATCGCTTGGCATTGGGACGCTGATGAACGCACGCGGCCTGATGGAGTTGATCATTATCAATATTGGATTGCAGCGTGGCATCATCAGCGAAGGGCTGTTTGCCTGCCTCGTCATCATGGCGATCGTAACCACTTTGATGGCATCTCCGATTTTCGATCTCGTGATCGGTCGAGCTGGTGATTCTTCGGTGACAACCAAAGAGACATAATTCGACTGTACTAAGTCCGATTCGAGACCCCAGCCAGCTTGCAGACTGTCGTTTTAATCGATGTTGATGGAAGTACGATTTTTGAGCGGCAGCGGGCAGGCTCGCTTTTTCTCGCAGCTTTTGATCGACTCGTTGGCGTTGGCGGCGCCAGACCATGCCCCTAAACGATTTGTGGACTACCTAGTCCGCGCAGATTTCCTCCGTTGTTGC
>JAYVSE010000368.1:0-5864 GCA_043775635.1 Planctomycetaceae bacterium
GTCGGGCGCTACGGCAGGACGCCTACCGTTGACGGCCCGTGGCTAGCGCCAACGGCTCACTAAAATGATGAAACCCACTAAACCAACAGCCCGCGAGCCTTCCGGTGACGCGGACCTCAGCGAGGCCGGACGGCTCACTCCGTACCGCTAAAACTGTCGTAAGAACCGTTTATGGGATCGCGATGATTCCACCCGCAATTGCAGCGGCTTCTACGACGACGGCGTCGCGTTGGTACGGCGGGCGTTGGATATACGGTGCGACGCAACTTCCAGGTCTAAAATAGCCAAGTTGCGATTCGAATTCACATGGATTTTGAATCGTCATCAAGTAAGGCAACATCGGGACGGTACCGAAGAATCTGGCACCGCTAACGAATGGCTGAAGGTAAGGAAACCGCTCGTAGCCATGGCGCTCCAGCATCCGATCTTCAAAGTATCGAGGGTGTGAAAATGTGTTCGCCGCTGTGAATTGATAGGTTGACGCAATCCACTGGTGAGCGCGATCATGACCGGATTCGGGAAGATCGTTTCGTGGAGTCTCCGATTCTTTGCGGAATTCCTTCGGTGTGCTACCGTTCCCGATATCAGCGGTGCCAATGGTTAGGGCCGTCAGCGTCGGCAACGCCAACCGTCCGCTCTTGACCGTTGGTAGACGTTCCGCTTCACCAAAAATCGATTTCCCGCCAAGCTTTTCCGATTCCAACAACGCGGCGCTAACGGTCTGGGTTGGCTCTTGGGTTGGCTCTTGTGCAATCGAAGGGCATGTCTTACCAAGTCCACTCGTGATGCAAACAACAAGAGATGTTACTCGTATCGTGCTGACGAAATTAAACCGAACAAATGACGTGATACGCATCAATCCATCCCCATCGCACTGTTGATCCGATCGATTCCATCCCTCGACTTATCATCATCTTCGGTATTTTCAGGCCTGGATTTGACGCATAAGCGGTCGTAATCGGATAACCGATAAAGGCGTAGAGGTCGCTGCTAGCACCGCGAGGCTTCGTCCTTTGTAGCTACTTGTCGGTTGTCGCAGAACTTGCCGGCTTATCCAAATTCGCCGGAGTCTTTTTAGTTGCTGGCACAAACTTAAGCGAAGCGCTATTCATACAATACCGTTTGCCAGTTGGCTGCGGGCCGTCATCGAATATATGCCCGAGATGCGATTGGCAGCGGCTGCAATGGACTTCCGTTCGTCGAACGAGCAGATGAATATCGCTTTTAAAAGCCACGTTGCTCTCGTCAAGCGGGCCCCAAAAACTTGGCCAACCGGTACCGGAGTCGAACTTGGTTTCATCCGAGAAAAGCGGCTTTGCGCAGACAACGCATCGATAAACGCCTTTACGTTTGTTGTCCCAGTACTCATTCTTAAACGCGGGTTCGGTCTCTTCATTCTGTGTAACCTTGAACTGGAGCGGTGTTAATTGCCGACGCAACTGCGTTTTTGTTTTCGCAAAGTACGGTTCTTCTTCGGCTTGTTTGTTCGCACCACGAGAATCAGAGCCCTGGGAATCAGAGCCCTGGGAATCAGAGCGAGTGGTCGATGACGGCAGGGATTCATCGTCCGCTGTGGCTGCTACGAGCCAAAGCACTGTGGCTAGAAAAAATAGTGTTAAGACAACTTGTGAAATGGTTGTTTTCATCTGATCGATCCTATTAACTTCCCGATACAAGCCCGACGCGAAAATTTTGAAGTTGCGCTGTTTTGAATTATGGCCAACGGCCTGTTTCAACATAGGCTGGGGCAACGCCCCAGGAAATCCGAAAACGCGCAATTTCTTTGGCCAACGGCCATATTCAATCCGAGTGGATGGGTTTGAATATGGCCGTTGGCCAAATCGATTCGCTTCGGTCCCTATTCCAGGGGCGTTGCCCCTGGCTACGATAAACATGGCCTTTGGCCAAAACAAATTGAATTCGCGTCTAGCTTGTATTAACGCAAACAGATTGTACTCAATTGTTCCGTGGGTGTGCTCGATCCAGGGTATCAAACCATTGAGGACAATTGTTCTACAATGCTCGCTTCGCGAGCTTTTTGATATGCAAAAAGTGCAAAACTCGAGTTTAATTGCGATTTACATTTTTGCGAAACGCGTCGAACGCATCGCGATAGATGGACGGTGCTGGGTTGCGAATTCCCGAATCTTTCAACCCGCGCAGTGAATCGTCGGTTTCGGTTGCTCGGCCAACTTGACCGTTTTGCTTCGAACGAATTCCTAGACTGCGCAAGGCCTCCTCGATCTGTTTTGTATCGCCTTCGGATTTACCGTCCAACCCCCGTAGTTTGTTCCAGCGATCCGCGAACGCTCGCAATTCATCGGGGGTCCAATCGAGGCGTTCCAGCAATTCAGGGTCTGGCTTTTCACGCTGTCCGTTGAGATAGTCGAGAACCAAGTCCGTCGCTTGCCGTGCTTGCTCAACATCGATCGGATCAGGTGGTTGGGAATCCGTTGGTAAGTCGAGCGCGATGCCATCACCAGAACCACCACCCGCCGAAGACGACGACGGAGATTGTGGTTCAGTGGTTCGTGCATTGTTATCGGCTGGGCCGCTCGGCGTTTCCGATCCGACGCTAGGCTTTCCAGATTCCTGTTTGTTCTGGCTTGGACCCTTACCAGACTTGCCATTCTTATCACCTTGGGTTCCTGGTGGTGCTTGGGCCTTGTCAGTTTGCCCCGTCGACTCTTCACCACCAGCAGCACTATCTTCACTTGGCGAAGGGCTTTCTTGCGGCGATTGTCCTGCGCTTGGCTCACCAGCAGGTTTTCCAGGGTTGGCTGAGCCTGTTTGTTCTGAGCCAGTTTGTTCTGGTGTTGAGGTGCCGTCGGTGCCTTTGTCTTGTTGCTTGCCAGTACCGTCCGTTTTACTGGGCTTCATTGGCTTTGCCTCCGTGCCATCACTAACTTCATCACCCGTGTTCTTTGGCTGTCCGGTACCTAGCCGATTCTTTTCTTTCTCGTTTTCGGCGGACGCACCAGACGACTCTCCCGTGGAACCATCTTGATTCTCGTCACGCGAATTATTATTTTCCGCGCTGGACGAATCTGGTTTCTCAGGCTGCTCAGTTCCGGCAGTTTCTGTTTTATTATCGGGTTTTACAGCAGGCTGCTTATTGCCTTGGCCAGCCTCATTGCCGGCCGGTGAATCATTGCCGGTTGGCGAGTCATTGCCGGTATCACTTTCGCCCTGATCGTTCTTCTTCGCTTCATCAATGAAGTCTCGGATGCGTTCAAACGCGGCTCCATCGTGTGCAGGCTTCTGGCCAAATTGAGTTTCATTTGCTGGTTGACCCTCAGCACCGTTGGGTTGCGACTGGCCGGGCTGTGATTGGCCACCTTGCCCTGTTTTGCCTACTTGCTGTGTACGTTGATTTTCGGGTGATGCGTTTTCATCGGATCCCTCGTCCATTGACTTGGTTGGCGAATCTTGATTTCCTTGCGAAGCACCCGTTTGGTCACTTGCACCATTGGAACCTTGGCCACTTGGATCGTCAGAGCTAGGCGATTGTTCAGAGCCAAGTTTACTTTTATCGGCGGTCTCACTACCTGACGACGATTGTTCTTGTTCAGATTCATCGCCCTCGTTTGACTTGCCTTTGCCAGGCGAGCCGGCTCCCTCTTGTCCTTCACCTTGCTGCGATTTCCCTGATTGATCTTTGCCGGAGCCGCCTTGTCCGCCTTGGTTCTTATCACCTGAATTGCCCCCGCCACCGGATGGTGCTTCTTCATTCGCTGGAGCGTTGGGTTGCTCCTTTGGCTTATCAAAATTTGGCAGTTTTGGGTTTTCTTTCGGCTCGATAATTTTCAAATGAATCGGGTCTGAGGAAACGACATTCGACGCGAGTTCGCCGTTTTCGTCATGACGATTGTCGGACGCGATGGCAATCAATTGAATGGTTTCGCCGACGCGCAGCCCAAGCAACTTAGGCTGAAATACCCACATACAAATTTGGTTTCCTCGATCTCCGTCGGTCGATGACCAAAGGGTTTCTTGCTTCAACGTGTCGACACCTCGGCGAAGTTGCAGCTCGATAAGTTTCAATCCGTAATCGGGATCGAGCGCTTGTAATTCGATTTTTTGGGCTCCGTTGACTGGCACATCCGTCAGCGGTTTTTGCGGATCGGTGAAGGCAACTTCGGGCTTCAAGTCAGCGATGATGCGAACCGGGTAAACGATTGGCTCAAGGTTCTCACAGCCCGCAGCGTCCCAGACATGCAGCAGGTAGGCCTCCACAGCGACCACATTGGTGCTGCCATCGAGTGATTGTCGCAACGAACGTCGCAGCGGAAATGAGGCTTCCAGATCAACCCCATCGCCTGCGATCACCAAGTCCATCGTGCCGGCTGACGCTTGTAACCGATCTCCTATCGCTCGAGGGTTGAATTCAATTCGCGCACGTGAGACGGGGCGATTTGTCTTCGCGGTTATCTTGACGATCGAGTTTTCTTCGCCAACGATCGCACCACCGGTTGTCGATCGAATCGGCAGCCTCGTATACGCTGGCGGTGTGACTTCAACTTGATGAATCGAAACGACAGGCACATCTTTGGTCGTGATCTTAAATGGGCCAGCGGTCGAATCGCCGGCAACAATTCGATAATAGGTCTCCGAGTCCACTGAGATTGAGGCGACGTATCTGCCCGTATCAGGTTTTAAATCGAGCGGTTTTGAGCTGACAAAGCCGGTTGAGAATTCGACTCTTGCCGGTTCGGCTTTGGAAAGC
The DNA here is from genome assembly GCA_043775635.1 of Planctomycetaceae bacterium. Lineage (GTDB taxonomy): Bacteria > Planctomycetota > Planctomycetia > Pirellulales > Pirellulaceae > UBA6163. The sequence continues at coordinate 4,727 of JAYVSE010000368.1, forward strand.
CCCTTAATGCTCGCCGAGATTTCGAAAGGACGGCCTGCAAGCACCTCGGTATCGCCTGGCAATACATCCGAAATATTGACTCGGCTTGGTGCAGCGATCGATGACAGTGGCAATAACAATCGTTTCGTCGACTGAAGCGTGCTCTTGGGACTGAGCGCTGCGAACCCTAATGCCAAAGCGATCGCTCCGGCAACGCCCAGCCACCAACCCAGGTTTGCTGACGCTTCACTTGGGATTTCGATTTCATGATGCTGCAATTGGTCCGCCGCGCGCACACCAATGGACCGTACCACAACGCCGCGCACGCCCTCGCGCGTGTGGTCCTGGCGCAGTGAAACGTAACTGGTCAGAGAATGGCGCAACTCCGGTAAGTCATGCTCCAGGCTATAGGCTGCATAGTCTGGATGAATCTCGCGTGACAGCAACGGCCAAACCCGGTTGCGAATCCACGACACAATCGCGCCCAAACCACCGACCAAGGCAAGCAACCGGATCATTTTTCCTGGTGACCAAATCCATTGGTCAATAGCTGCCCACGCGGTCAATGCAATCAAGCTCGCGACGACGGGAATCAACAGGCCGCGAGAAAGCTCGCCGCGCCACAGCGCTGCCTGCGCCGTCGCGATTCGCTGCGAAATGATGGAGTCGCTCGTCAACTTGCCACTAGCGGACGAACTTGTTTGTCGCGGTTGCGTTGAACGATTCGTATTCGTCCTCGGTGGTACGGCAGGAGACGTGACGGACGCCATAACCATTGACTTCAGAGAGATGAAAACTTGACACGGCAATAACGCCATTTATTATAGAATACCGCTAGGTCGTTTGTGTCAAGGTTTCGTGTTTCGGCTGCAACAACGGCACGAAAAAACCGCTCGGAGTACGAATAACCCGAGCGATTCGTACGACGGACTGGGCTGTTAAAAATTGCTATCGTGAGCAAGAAGCCTTTGCGCAAGTTTAATTCCATCATCTTGCCGCGTGCGGGGCTTGTCCCCGTCGGGCCACGATCAGAAAATGATCATGCAGCGATGCGTTTAACGATTGATTAACGCTCCACGCGGACAAGCCGCATGGTAGCGAGGCTCACTCCGCCAGCATCTTCTGGTTGTGATTATAGCCCAACGGGGATGAACCCCGT
>JAYVSE010000369.1:0-14420 GCA_043775635.1 Planctomycetaceae bacterium
GTGCCAATGAGATTGAAAGTTTGAACGTTCAATCGCCATTGTCGCGAGCCGCCTTTTTCGTGCCAATATCAATTCCCAAAAGTGCTAAACTAGAACTAACTAACGGTGGGTTGAATTAGGCCGGGTCGCGAATCAAGACAATGAAAATTAGCAAAAAACAACTTTTTGCTGCCATCGGCTCCTTCAGCATGGCAGGAATGCTTGCCGTAACTTCGATTGCTCAGCCACCCGAGGGTGAGGCACCACGTGAGGGCAGACGCCCCGGTGGACTCCCTGATGGCGATGCAAGCAGACGTGAAGGCGTCGAAAGACCTGAGTGGCGGAAAAGGTGCGCGACACCGTTGTTTTGCGGAACAACGCGTTGCACTCATGAAGCCAGTGTTTTCTCAACGCACCATCCAAAGCGTCACCACGCGAAAACAGGCAACCGTTCACGGTGTCAAAATAGTAGGCGTGCTCTCCGAGCTCGCTCTGGCGGTCTGATCTGCGAGTTCGGAGAGCACCCCTACACAACGCTGATCATGTCCATCGCCGCCGGGGATCTGACCAGCGAACATTCGCGTGATCACCAAGACTGACTACTTCCTGCCCGGCCAAGGTTCGTCGCTCATCCCCGGCCTGGGCGCTGGCCAAATCGTTCGCACCGCCCAAACCAATGCCCCTGGCGGTGTAACCATCGTCGCTGCCGACTCAGCAGGCAACGCCACCACGGTGCTACTTCCCGATCCCATCGTCGGTGGCCAATGGCTTCGCCGGGGTCAGCGACGGTCTTAATTATTGGCAAGTCCTGATTCAAAATATTTTTTGAATTCCTTTTGTAAACGTGCTCAGGCGGACGTCAAAACCGGGATTTTCCTGGCATGGCGAGCGGTTTTCAATGATGTCTTGTAGTGAAAGGTTTGGTGTTGAACTAACCTATAGTTGCTGAGTGAAACGTAGCAGGCTCTGTGGGGACACAACCTGTCAGGGATAGCTCAGTCGACGGTTCGTCAATGACGTGACGTAGAGCGTCTGAGCATTTGCTCAGACGCTTGCTTTATTCTCCCAGAGCTGGTTTGTCTTGATCAGCAGGTTGATGATCGTGATGAACTTTCGCATGCAAGCAACAATTGCAACTTTGGACCCTTTGCCTTTTGACTTGAGGTTTGCGTAGAACGCTTTGATGGCTGGGTTGTGCCGGATCGCGACGATTGTGGCCATGTACAACACTCGTCGCACCTGACCTCTTCCACCGCCGATAAATCGTTTGCCCGACGAGCCAATTCGATACGACAGGAAAATTTGACGACAGGAAAATTTGCAAACCGCAACTCTTAATTTTCCTGTCGTAAAATTTTCCTGTCGTCCGTACACCAACACCCGAGGCCTTCACAGTAAACCGAGGCCGATGGAGGTGGCTGGTGCGAGCCCGGGTGATCGAAGACAATCAGGTTTCTGTTTGCAACAACTTTCTTGCATTTTTGATTAATCGCATGGTAATCGGCATCGATCCGCTTGTTGATTTCGCCGCGAAGCGGTTGCTCGGCAGCCCAGAGCACTCACGGATCACGCTGCATTTTCTGAACTCAGTGCTCGCCTTTACCGACAGAATCGTCGATGTCACGATCCTGAATCCGATCAACATGAAGGACTTTGATTCCGACAAGTTGTCCATCTTGGATATCAAGGCCACCGACAGCGTCGGTCGGCGGTACAATATCGAGGTCCAGACGACTCGGCCACTTGGACTGCCGAAACGGCTAACTTACTATGCCGCCAAGCAATTGATCGAACAAATCGGCGACGGTGATCAATACTTTGATTTGAAGCCATCGATCAGCATTTGCATCCTCGATGCGGTGATGTTCTGCGATGAGCCAATGTTGCAACACGCGTTTCAGCTTCGTACCATCCGTGGGCTTTCGCTAACCGATTGCCTGCAAGTCCACATTTTCGAGCTACCCAAGTACGTCGTCCCGAGCAATAATGAGCCGATCACTGATCCGGTCGAGCAGTGGCTTTATTTCTTCCAGCGAGCGGCAAGCCTCACCTCCGAAGAGTTGTTGTGCCGTTTGCCCGATCCGGTGTTCGCCGAAGCTATAGGAGTGCTAGAAATGATCGCCAGAACCCCTGAAGAACGTCAAGCCTACGATGATCGCCTCAAAGCTGAGCGCGACGAGTGGGCACGCACTGCCCAAGCGAGGCTCGAAGGGATCGAGCAAGGGATCGAGCAAGGGCAACGAATCGAACGAGTTCGCGCTGTGCGAATGCTCAGGGATCTTGTTGGTGATTTGGCACCATCGGACAAGGAGATGGTGGGCTTGTCCTTAGACGATTTGACAAGTACCGAAACCGAGTTTCAACGCCGACTCCGCGAGCGAACCTAGTGGGCTGTTGCTCTACCCCAGCGGTGCGATCACGGTCTCATCAAACAACTACACAAAGCGTGAATCGGTCAGTAACGCCACGACTTCAACTTCCCTGCGACAAGCGTTGCAGGAAACCGCTAAGTTCGCTTCGCGACGTGCGATTCGTGATTCGTGATTCGTGCTTGCACTCGCTTGGCTTTCAATTGATCGGGAATGCCAGCGCCGATGCCGAAATGATTTCAATCGCACAGGTCGAAAAATTTCGGTCCCTTCTAACTAACGGTGGGTTGAATTAGCTTGTGTCGCGAATCGTGACACTCGCTTTTCATCGCTTTCCGGGAACAACACACAATGAAAATGAACAAAAAGCAGCTTTTTGCTGCCATCGGCTCCTTCAGCATGGCAGGAATGCTTGCAGTAACTTCGATTGCTCAGCCACCCGAGGGTGACGCACCACGTGAGGGCAGACGCCCCGGTGGACGCCCTGATGGCGATGCAAGCAGACGTGAAGGCGGCGAAAGACCTGAAGGTAGTCGCGCTGAAGGCGATCGAAGAGACGGCGAACGACCCGAAGGCGAACGACCCGAAGGCGAACGTCCCGAAGGCGAACGTCCCGAAGGCGGGCGGCCCGAAAGCGGGCGGCCTGATGGTGAACGAAGAGAAGGCGGGCGGCCTGATGGCGGACGCGAAGGCATGCGCGGCGGGGATCCGAAAATGATTGCCCGGATGATGATGGAACGATTTGACAAGGATGGCGACAACAAACTAAATAGCGAAGAGTTGGTCGCAGCATTGAGCGAAATGCGTCCACCTGGCGGGCCTGAGGGTGCGACTGGCGGTCCAGGAGGTCCTGGAGGTCCTGGAGGTCCAGGCGGAGCCGCATGGGCCGACAACATGTTTAAGCAGAACGATAAAGATGGCGACGGGAAGCTGACGGGTGATGAAATTCCCGAGCGAATGCGTCAAGGCATGGCTCGCGTTGACACCAACAGTGATGGCTCTGTCGACAGGGCTGAAGTCGAGCAGATGACGAAAAACTTCCGCGATCGTGCCGGTGGCGGGCGTCCTCCACGTGACGGACAGCCGGGAGAAGGCGGTGACCGTCCCGCTCGCCGACCTGCGGTAGAAGAGTAAACGCTTCTCAGGTCGTCGTGTCTTTCGATCGACGATTTCAAATTTGAAATCGTCGACTTGGATTAATTTATTTTTGAAACGTACTTTGGATGAGCACGATCATTTTTCCCTCGTTGTCCGTCGGATCAACATCGAACATTCGCAAATAAAGTCGCCCCGATTTCTTCGCGATAAAATCGCCATCGAGCACAAAGGGCTTGCCTTCGGCTAGTTCAGCCGGTGTATTCGCGACGACCGCGATCAGTGTTCCAAGCTTAATGCGACCGTCGCGAGGACGGAATTCTTCCGGGATATCAATCCCACTGGCATCTGTTTCATAAACAACTTTCCATGTTCCCTTGGTTTCAGTATGCACCGGCATTCCCGCTACCAAGGATGCGCCTGAATCTTGCCACGCTTGAGTCGCAACAATGGTGGCGAGTTGCTTATCTTGAACCGTTTGATTGCTCAATGTACGACCGAGTCCAGCTTCAGCGTTGGTATAGCTAGGAGCGAGTCGCACCATGGACGAATAAACTTCTCTTGCTTTATCAAATTGCTTTTTTCGCTCGTATTCCAAGGCAAGTTTTTCTGCTTTGCTAACGAATTCTTTGTGCAACGCGAGCAGTTGCGGATCGCTGGGGACGTCCGATTCGCTTACCGCAACTTCTTTTACGTGCTGATGGATTCGTTGTTGCTGTTGTTCCAGATCTTGTTGCTGGCGATTGTCAGGTCGTCTTGAACCAGGCGGTTGTGCCCATAGCGACGAAGAGATTGATACCGCACACGCCATAAAAAAAGCAAGTCGAGGAAAAGATGCTTGGGTCGAGTGAGTCATGGCATTCGTTACGATGGTGGTGAGAAGATTGGTTGGTCGGCACGCATTCTAACATTCTAACGGCATTTGATCCGTTTGTGTTAGTTTTTGAAAACTATGGTGTCGCAATCGGCCAAGCGGGCTTTCCTGCCGTGGTTGTACTGAGATGCCAAAGAACTTGTAGTGGATCTTCTTAAAGATCCCCGAGTGGAAGGATCTTTTACAAGATCCACTCTTCCGCGACATCGAAATCAGCGGGCCACAAATTCATTGCGTACCCAACCGTCACCCACCCCTTCAAAATGGCCGAAGGTCCAGCCAGCCGTTTCACTTAAAATCGTAAACTCTGCACCGTCTCGCAGCGGTTGATCAAAGGCGGGCTCGTAGTCCTTGCCAGTCCCTTTCCGCGCGACGGTTTCGGCAATAATTGCCGCTCGTTTTATTGCCGCCGGATTGCTAAGAACGACATCGCCCCCAACCGCCGATGACAGCACTAAGAGTGTGCCCGCCATGATATGAATTCGTGAACGTCGGACCAGTACGGCGATGACGGACAGGGCTGCCGCAAGCACGAACCCGAGCGCAGTGAGCTGCACTTTCTGGGGAAACGCAAGCCAATCGGTCCAAAATAAAACATGACTCCACCATGGAGCGGGCAATTCCGCCAATCTTCCAGGCGCCTTAGCCAATGCTTGTTGCAAATTTGCTTCCAGATAGCTGTCGCGAGGTCGAAGCGGTTTGGCTTTGCGGTAGTTCACGATCGCTCTGCCATAGTCACCGGCCCGGAAGTACGCGTTGCCGAGATTGTAGTACACCGCACCGTTCTGAAATCCATCGGTAATGATGCTCTCCAACTCTCGAGCACACATTCGATAGTCATCCGAAGATTTTGCGTCGTCGAATAGTTCGAGTGCTCGAACAAAGGTTCGCTCACGAGCTCCAGGGTCTTCGGCGAATGCGGGTGGGGCAAACACAAATCCCGTTAAGGCCAACTCCAGCAGTACGCAAACAAAGCCTGCAAGGCAGTGGGTTACCAGCCAGAGTCTAGTTACCAGATGGAGGCGATCGACGAGTAAACGCATCAGCCAGCGCTCCGTTCAAGCAATGGGCTGATTTGTTCAATCAATGAAGTGGCCGACGTGACAGACGCAGCTACGTCGATTGAATCACCTGCACCATACTCCGCACCTTCGATAGATTCTAAAAGTCTAATCGTCGCGGTTCGGTCCGATTCCGAAACAGAGGCGTCGGTCAGCGCTTTCTCGACGTCTGCCGTGGTCATTCCTTCAGCGACGCAATTTTTCAAATCTGCTACCAGTCCAATGAAAGCAGAGCGAATCTTGCGCAGCACCTCTTTCGATTGTCCGTCAGTGACCAATTGACTGGCTTCTGATAATTTTAATAACGCGGAACGGCGCGCCTGTGAGCGACGTTTGCCGACGGTATCCGTCGATTTCCGGCGATACACGTTTACTCCTGCAACCGCACATCCCGCAATGCACCAGACTCCGGCTACCGTAGTAAACCAACCATTGAAGTCAACTCGCTCGTCGCGCAGTTGAGCCGGATCGGTGATGTTCTGGAAAATTCCTGCCGAACTCTTCTGAATCCCATTGCCACTGATCGAAGGCATAGAGCCCACAAGTTCACCGCTAGAAAGTATTGAAGCTTCGGTCACATCTAGCGAAACGGCAGGGGTTGCAATATTAGTAAATGTTTCTTCGATAGGATCAAACGTGGTGAGTGTTAACGAAGGAATCGAAACCCCTGGTCGCTTAGGACGCAATGCATAGGCAAATTTCTTAACGCTACCTTCAACGCGCCCCGTTGGTGCCTTATCAATGATTTCAAACCCCTCTGCAAACTCCGGGATGGCTGCCAAGTCGGGTGCGGAAATCAGCTCCAGTGAACCTGATTGTTCCCCGCGAGCAAACTCAAGCATCAGAGTCAGCGGATCACCCACTCGCAGCTTTAAGGGACTCGCCGACGCGGCAACCTTGTAGTTACCGATGCCGCCAGTGAACGTCGCCGGGCGGGATGAAGGCACATCGCGAACTTCCACCATGATTGCGGGCGCAATCGCGACCAATCGCTGCCCCGTAAACTCACCACCTCGACCGCTAGCGACAAAGGTGCCCTTCACGATTACGGGGCCAAACGAATAGCGGCCTGTTTTTTCTGGAGTGAAGCGACGCGACAACTCGTAAACAAAGTATTCGATTGGCTTGCCATCAAGTCCGTTTTTCGTTTCTCGGCCGTTTGACAAATCAAACACGGCCTCACGTGACCTACCGAAAAAAGAGCCGGTGGAGGCGCTGATTTCATTGATTGTGAATCCAGAGCCATCGTCTGACACCAGTGGCTGCAACCATTTCGATACTTCAATAGCGGTAAGTCCCGATGGAACATCGACCCAATTGACTTGCAGGCGGGGCGGCTGACGCCGAAGCGGCTTCAGGGGATCTGTCTCGCTCTCCGGTAGCGGTTGAACAAGTACTTTTAACGTGACCGTAAAGGGCTGAGTGGGATAAACGATTGACAGATCCGATTTAATATCCATGACTACCAAGTCTTGCTCCTCCACATCGCGAACGCGGATATCAATAGCGCTGCTGCTAAGCTCAGTTCCACCAATCGTTGCCTTGACCGATGCAATGGTAAGGTTCCCAGCAATTTTTGGTGTAATGCGAAAGAGATAAACATGGCTCAACTCGCTCTGCTGCGTCACTTGTCCATTGATGATGAAAGTTGACGACTGGTTGCGAGACTGATCACCGTTGGAAACAACGTCAAATTGTTCCTTCAGCGCGGAGACGTCTGGAGCTGGTGGGTTTTCGACGTTTTTGATCTCAACTTGGTAATCGATCGACTCGCCGATGAAAATTTCTTCCGCGCTAACAGCAACTTCAATGGCAGGCTTTTCTGCCGCTGACGCAAAGGTGCCAAGGGTAAGCAAGACGATCATTACCAACGCGAATTTCATCTCGATTTATCTTTCGTCATGTTAAAGGCAGGGATCGGATTCTACCAATCCTTGTCGACTGGAGCTGGGCCGATGATACGCATGCGAGTTTGTTGGTCGCGTTCTCGTTTTTCTTGTTGACGCTCCCGGACCTTTCGCAACGCCTCTTCAATGCGATCCTTTGAAACCTGCTGCGGCTTGGGCTGCTCTTTCTCTGACGGCTTTTCGGATTCCTTGCCGTCTTTTTCCTCCCCGCCGTCTTTCTTTTCGTCAGACTTCTCTTCATCCGACTGTTTCTTTTCGTCCCCGTCCTTCTGTTGCTCGTCGTCCTTCTGATCTTTGCTTTCTTGTTTGTCTTTTTTCTCTTGGTCTTGATTCTTCTCTTTTTGATCTTGATCTTGATGCTTATTTTTGGGTTGGGCCCGCTGAATTTCTTCCAAGATACGGCGAGCTTCCTCCGCGTGCGTTCCCGCAGCGGGACGATCTTTCTTTTGCAATTGCTTGATAGCGGATTCCATCGCAACCACAGCCGTCGGAGCCAGTTCTATGGCTTTTCGCAAGCCTGCTTTCACTTCCTCTGGGTCAATGGTTGACGGCTGAGCCGGGCTATTGGGGTCGTTCGTAGTCGTTGTTGGGTCGGTTGCGGGTTCAGCAGCCGGCTGGCTTTCAACGCGACTTAGTTCCGCTTCCGCTTTTGGCGATAGCAGTCGAGCCTTTCGTAATGTCTTTTCTTGGGACTCAGTTAACTGTTTGAAATCATCATCCCCAATCGCCAATTTCTGGGCTGCTGGCGCTGTGTATTGATCACCGGCGTCGTTCTGCGACTCTGGACTAAGATCAATTTTGTTTTCAACTTCAACTTCATCAGCATCTGTATCTGAAGGTGCCTCCGGCTTTGTCTTGGGTGTTAACGTTTTCGTGATCGTTGTCTGGTCTGCAAGTTCTTTCACTAACAGCGGCTGAAATGGAATCACGGCGTCCCAGATTCGGTCCAGTTTCTCGATTGCAGCCTGTTGTTCTGATGCCGCGTCTTTTGCATCTGTTTTTGCCAGCAGACGCGAAGCACTTGCCATTTTATCGTCAGCTTCATCTGCCCAACCTTGAAGTAGTTTGATTCCTTCTTGGATCTCCTGAGGAACCGGTTGGGGCGCAGTTCCTGCCTGCGGTTCGGTTGGCTGAAGCTCCGTGGCAATTTTTTCGCGGAGTGTTGGTACTTCTTCTCGCAACTCATCCTGGGCCCGTTTGATCTCGGCAACCGCGTCGGTAGCAACGTTTTCGGGAAGTTGCTTTACGGTCTCTTGAAGCGCCGTTTCGGCCTGCATCAGAAAGTCAAGAAACGCAATCAGGTTGGAGTCATCACGCAACTTTTGTCGATCACGCTCGCGCCAACGGTCGGTGTAGTATTTGATCCAGTTGCGAACAAGTTCTAAATTGCGTCGCGACGGTGCGTGATCGATTTCAAGCTCCAGGCAATGACGGTAGGAAGCGATTCCTTGCTTCAGCTCGTCAAGAATCTCTTGACGTTTCTCCGCAGGCACTTCATCTGGGCGCTCGCCAGCCAGCTTCCGAGCATTTTCTGCTGACATGGTGCCAAGATTAAAATGCGATGCCGTCGCGATTTTGTGATCCTGGCTAAGACCTGCTTTCAGGTAGCGATCACGAGCTTTTTCCAGATCACCTTTTCGATGATATGCACATGCCTCATTGAAGGCGGCGACGGCAGCCTGTTCCGATTTTAATTTGTCAAGTTCTTCGCCTGCGGCTGCGAATTCTTTACCAGCCTCATCGTATTTCTCTTGTTCGTACAGCTTGATTCCATCGCGTACTCGGGCATGTTCGTCACCAGCAGAAACATTGCTGGCCAACGCGATCCACTGGCAAAGTGTCAGTATCGAGATGGCTGTGACCTTTGCAATGGACGACTTCCGCTCCGTTTTGCTCAATGATCGCATCGAAACTAAATTTTGATCCGTTACAGAAACTACATACGGACTGATGCACAAATCGGCCAGCAATGCGAACAACGCCATGGCAAGAAAAATTTGAAAACGTTCTGATTTGCGAATCCGCTGCTGTGTTTCCGAGTCATCTCCTCTGCGACCTTGCAAATGCGCCGCGTAGAGTTCGCCCAGATCGTACGCGCGCGTTCCAGCCGGGATGTAAACACCTGAAGTCTTGAGTGCAATCTCTTGCAATAACGTCCCGTTTAGTTTGCTCCAGACCTGTTGGCCTTCATGTTCCATGAACGCAGCAGTACCCTTTTGTGGAACTCGCGAGCCCTTGTCAGTGTCACCAAGCCCAACGGTGAAGACTGTCACCTTTCGTTCAGCGGCAATCGTCGCAGCTTCTAGCGGATATGATTCTTGATCATCGCCATCGGTTATCAACAACACCGCTTGATCGCGTGCTGCCTTCGCATCGAAGACCTCTATCGCTTTGCGAATCGCGTCGCCAATCGCAGTACCACCACGCGGAGCGCTGTTAGGATCGAGTTCATTAAGTGCTCGACGAAATGAATCGTAGTCGACGGTCAGTGGACATTTCACCACTGCCTGGCCCGCGAACGCGATCAACCCGACTCGTTCGCCTTCCAAACGGTTGACCAGCGCCGAAACATCCGCCTTTGCTCGTTCCAATCGCGATGGAGGAACATCATCGGCCAACATCGATCGCGAAACATCGACCAAGACATACAGGTCACTACCGCGCGGAACGACTTGCTCCAATTGCGTCCCGAACTGTGGTCCCGCGAGCGCCACCAGCCCCGCAATGATCGCAGCTTCACGCAAAGCAAGTTTGAGCCAAAACCGTGTTCGTGAAATCGCAGGAAGCACCCGCGACCACATCGGCCGGGACACAAATGACTCGCGAGCTCGCTGTCGACGACGTTCCGAATAGAGCGCAAGGCCAAACCAGCCGACACTGAGCGGCAGGATGAGATACAGGAATTGAGGTGATTGCCATTGCATGGACTATGGTAACGACCGAAATCGTGTCTCTCTTAAAATGCCGACTGCCACAATCAGGACCATCCCCGATCCGGCGAGCCATCGGAATAACTCAGTATACTCGGAAAACTTAGATTCTTCGAACTGGCTCTTTTCAAGCTGATCGATCTGAGCGTAAACCTCGGTAAGACCTTTCGAATCCGATGCATGAAAGTACTTACCACCGGTCGTTTCTGCGATCTCACGCAGCAACTCTTCGTCAACGCGAAACTGTGCCGGTACCAAAACCGTCCGGCCGTATTCATCTTCCCGTGGAACGGGCACAACACCACTTCGGCCAATTCCAATCGTGTACACTTTGATACCCAGTTCTTTCGCAATCGATGCAGCTTCACGTGGATCCACAACACCTGCGTTGCTGTCTCCGTCGGTCAGCAACACAAGTACTTTGCTCTTTGCCTTCGCATCACGCAATCGATCGACACCAAGAGCGACCCCATCGCCGATCGCTGTCGCCAACTCTTCTTGCAAAGCCGCTTCATTGACGACTCTTCCTTGTCGGTCCCGAATTGGCTTTGGTATTGCTAATCCATTCACGATATCCACCAGCGCTCCGTGATCGAGTGTCAGCGGGCACTTGCTATCAGCGAACCCACCGAACGCGACCACGCCGACAAGATCATCCTGCCGCCCTGGCAAGCTGCCATCTTGCGAACCGATAACGAATTGCGAGATTACGTGCTTCACTGCTTCAAGCCGATTGACGTCCTTGTCCTTGAGCTGAAAGTCAACGGCCTCCATCGACCCCGATATATCCAAAACCATTTCAATCGCGATGCCTTCGCCAATGATGCGAGATTCGGACTTACCAGCTTGAGGCCGTGCAAGTCCGATGATGATGAGCACCAGTCCCAGGCCATAGAACCATGGCAGCGACCGGTGAACTCGCTGCATCAGCGTGACGGGAAGTGATTTCAAGTCTGCGATGCTCGAAAATACCGCCGCTGGTTGCCGCAACCGCCGTGATCGCGACCACAGGATCGATAACGTGATCGGCAGCACCAGCAACCAGAACCAGGAGTAAAAACGAAATGAATCCATAAGGTCTATTGTTGTTTAAAGACAAACTCCCTCGCCCGCAGGATCGACAACTCTATCTGTTCCGCTCCAGGTTGCTGACCGGCGTACTTCACCATATCCGCAGCTTCAAGGAACTCCGTCAACCGTACGCTGCGCTCGGCGGAGAAGATTACTTTCGAACGCATTTCTCGCAAAAATTCTTCCGTCGTTTGCTCGGGCGCTTTCAGGCCGGTTGTGCCTTCAATGTAACATCGTACAACCCCGGTCAATCGAACGTAGAACTCTTTGAAAAGCCCCGCCGTGGGAAGGTTTTCTGATAGCAACTGAGCTAACGCTGCTTGAGCGATCTCTTCGGGTGTCTGTTGCCGAACCTGCACGACCTGTTCGCGCTGCTGCCGTCGGCGGTAAAAGCACGAAATTGCCGCTAAGATAGCGACGACGGCGATCACGGCGATCCACCAAAAACTCCACGACGGTGCGATGGCGACCGGCGGAAGCATCGGCTCCAAATTCGCTAGGTCTGGCGTTTGCTCGCCCAGTTCCGTCGTGATCTTAAGCTCGATCGGTTCCGACTCGATGAACGCAGCTTTTCCCTTGGCTTCCGAAGATTCGCGATTGTCGATGAATTCGATCGCGACCGAACGAATCAGATGTGTCCCGCTGGAAACAGGCTCCAGTTGATAATGAAAGACTCGCGTATTGCCTTCGTTATTGGATGATGGTTTAGGCGTTCGCTCGCTATACCCGCGAACCAGAAAGTCACCCACCGCGTCACCGAACGTTGGCGGCTTGATCACCACATCTGGCTGAGCGGTGACCACAACGTCCAGCTCCACAAGATCCGACAATCGCGGCTCGATTGGCGACACGCGAACCACTAGTTGCACCGGACCTTTATCTGCGACGCGCTCGATTGCACGGGGGATGGATGCAGCGGACTCAGGCTGATCGCTAGGTTGACTGCATCCGACCAGCAGCAGAAAGAAAACAATCAGCCATCGGGTCATCGCTGACGCTCCCGCATGCGAAAAAACTTTTGCAAGCTTTGCGAATATGGTCGATCCGTTTGGATCTCTAGGCGATCCACATTTGCGCGCCGGAGCCAACCCGTCAGCTTCTGCTCGCGATCAACCGCCGCCTTGGCAAATAGAGCCCGAACTTGCGGATGCCGAGTATCCAATTCCAGCAGTTCATCCGTCTCAGCGTCACGTAGCGTCAAAAATCCAACATCAGGCAAAACGGATTCACGCGGGTCCTGCAGCGTCACAGCGACACAATCATGTCTTTGATTGGCAACCGCGAGAGCCTTCGAACAATCGGGCCCCAGAAAGTCGCTCATCACGAAGACAACGCAGCGGCGACGCTGAACTCGGGCAATGTATTCCAGCGCCTTTGTGATATCGGTTTCGGCCTTGATCGGTTCCGTGGCTAACAGCTCGCGAATCAATCGCAACACATTGCCGCGACCTTTGCGAGGCGGAATGTACTTGATCACGTCATCGGCAAAGAACAATAAACCAACTTTGTCATTGTTCTTGAGCGACGTGAACATCAGCACCGCCGCAACTTCGACAGCCGTTTCCATCTTGCTTAATCGCTGCGACCCAAACGCGCCCGATGCGGAGATGTCAACCGCCAAGAGAATGGTCAGCTCTCGCTCTTCGCAAAACGTTTTGACGTAGGGTACGGTCGAACGAGCGGTCACGTTCCAATCGATGCTACGGATCTCGTCCCCTGGCACGTATTCACGCACCGAGTCAAACTCCATGCCACGACCTTTGAAGGCGCTGAGATATTCACCGGCAAGCAAATCATTGACCTGTCGACGGGCAATGATCTGAATGCGTCGAACCTCTTTTAAAACTTCCTCTAATTCACGACCAGCCATCTAAGGCACCGGTACCGATTCGAGAACTTTGTGAACGATGTCATCCGAAGTCATCTCCTCCGCTTCGGCTTCGTACGTCAGGATGATTCGATGTCGCAGGATTTCGAAAGCGATGTCCTTCACGTCTTGAGGCGTCACATAGCCACGACCAGCAAGGAACGCATTCGCTCTCGCGGCTAGGCACAGATTGATCGAAGCTCGCGGTGATGCTCCACACTGAATCAGCGGCTTAAGCTCCTTCAAGCGAAACTCTTCGGGCCGACGAGTGGCCGCAACCACATCCAGCACATAATCCTTGACTTTATCGTCCATGTAGATCGAAGACACGGTCCGCTTGATTTCCAAAAGTTGCACCGGACTGAGCACCGGTTGAACTTCGCGGCGGATATCATCCAGCACCGAATCAACAACCTTGCGTTCTTCGGCTTTGCTTGGATAACCCACAATCACTTTCAGCATGAACCGATCGACCTGCGCTTCAGGGAGCGGATAGGTTCCTTCCTGCTCGATCGGATTTTGCGTTGCAAGAACCAGAAACGGTTCTTCGAGCGGATAGGTCTCATCACCGATTGTGACTTGATGCTCCTGCATCGCTTCCAACAGCGCCGATTGTACCTTCGAAGGCGCTCGATTGATTTCGTCAGCGAGAATCAAATTGGCAAAGATTGGCCCTTTGCGAGTTCCAAACGAACCTTCGCGCGGGTTGTAAATCATCGTTCCGAGCAAGTCGGCAGGCAGCAGGTCTGGGGTGAACTGAATCCGGTTGAACTTGCACTGAATCGCACCAGCAAGAGCTTTGATTGCGGTCGTCTTGGCAAGTCCTGGCAATCCTTCCAGCAGCACATGCCCGCCGGTCAACAGGGCAATCAGCAGTCGTGAGAGCATTGCATCCTGGCCAACCAAAACTTTTCGAACCTCGCTGCGAACGCGTTCGATTTGATCGGAATACTGAAGAACCTGCTCTTTTATCTTTTGAACGTCAACAGACATAGTTTTTGCTTCGCGAACGTAGCATTCTTCCTTTTTTTCGCGGAGCGAAAGACGACAATAATTTTTCGCCTATTTTGATAACAAGCCGAGTCCTGCAAGTCAACGACCACACCCCGCTTGCAGTTAGTACCATTCGATCAATTACTGTCCAATCCTAACTGAGCGGCAAGGCGCTAGCCTGGGCTGTTAAAAATTTGCTATTGTGAGCAAAAAGCCTTTGCGCAAGTTTAATTCCATAATCTTGCCGCGTGCGGGGCTTGTCCCCGTCGGGCCA
>JAYVSE010000370.1:0-27661 GCA_043775635.1 Planctomycetaceae bacterium
GAGGACAACCACGCCGCTTGTGATCGCGGTAATATAGCGCGGCCAACGACAGCCCTCAAGAGCTAATTGACATCCACCACAATAAAACGACAGTCTGCAAGGCCAATGGGTTCGACTTGGTACAGTCGAACTAATGGTATAGTTCTCCTTGCAAAAAAAGAAGCAATCGTAAGATGGGCGGAGTATCTGCAATGACAACTGATCTACTTAAGAAATCGCGTCAAGCTTTGCAGGAGGTTTGGGGGTATGACTCGTTTCGCCCTTTGCAAGAACAATCCATTGCGAGTGTACTCGATGCCCAGGACAGCCTGACGGTGCTTCCTACGGGGGGCGGTAAATCGATTTGTTTTCAGTTGCCAGCGCTCTGCCTCGATGGACTTGCCGTCGTCGTATCGCCGCTGATCTCGTTAATGAAAGACCAAGTGGATGCGTTGCAAGCCTGTGGTGTTGCTGCGGCGTTCGTTAACAGCTCGCAAAGTGAAGGCGAAAAACGGGACGTTGCCAGTTTGATACGCCAGGGCAAATTGAAATTGCTCTACGTGGCACCCGAAGGATTGTTGACGACGCGGATGCTGGACTTCCTTCGCCAGAGCAAAGTCTCCCTATTTGCGATCGACGAGGCGCACTGCATCAGCAACTGGGGACATGATTTCAGACCGGAGTATTGCGGTCTGCGAGTGCTTAAAGAACAGTTTCCCCAAGTCGCGATTCATGCGTACACCGCCACCGCCTCTGAGCCGGTTCGGCGAGATATCGTCGCGCAGCTTGGATTGCGGCAGCCAGAGATACTTGTCGGTGACTTTGACCGTCCCAACTTGATTTACCGAATGCAGCGAGCGAACAGTCGCTTGCAACAAGTGATGGAAGTCATCCAGCGACATCACGGTGAATCCGGAATCGTATACTGTATCAGCCGCAAGGAAGTCGAACGCACATCGCTCGCGATTTCGCAAATGGGCTGTCGTTCGTTGCCGTACCACGCGGGGTTGGCCGACGCGGAACGCAAGTCAAACCAGAACGCGTTCATCAAAGAGCAATGTGATGTGATTGTCGCCACCGTCGCCTTTGGGATGGGCATCGACAAGTCAAATGTGCGTTATGTCATCCATGCTGGAATGCCAAAATCGATCGAACACTATCAACAAGAAAGTGGTCGCGCCGGTCGAGATGGCCTGCCATCGGAATGTGTGTTGATTTATTCCGGCGGCGATGTGGTCACTTGGAAAAAGATCATGGAAGGCGAACGAACGGAGGCGAGCGCTGGGGCCCTGCGATCATTAGAAGCAATGAACGATTTGTGCAACGGATCCGCTTGTCGTCACAAGTCGCTCGTCGAGCATTTTGGCCAACCGTTTCCGAAAGACAATTGTGGTGCCTGCGACGTCTGCTTGGATGAGCTGCCACTGGTAGACGATCCCATCACACTCAGCCAGAAGATACTGTCCTGCGTCCTTCGCTTAGAAGAACGATTCGGCGCGGCTCATACCGTGAAGGTTCTCGTCGGTTCCGGTGAACAGCGTATTCGAGAGTATGGGCATGACAAGCTTAGCACCTATGGCCTGTTGTCGGCTGAAGGCCCTCAAGCGGTCAGGACGTGGATCGAGCAACTGGTCTCGCAGGGATTTTTAATGAGGACGGGCGAGTACCAATTGCTTTCGCTGTCCGACTCCGGCCGGCGATTGTTACGGCGCGATGGCGAGCCCAAATTGACGGTAGTGAATCAGTCCAAGCAAACGCGTCGGGTCGTCGTCAGCGAAGATTCATGGGAAGGTGTCGAGCGGGGTTTGTTCGATCAACTTCGCGAGCTACGGGGGAATTTGGCAATGGCCAGGAGCGTGCCGGCCTATGTCATCTTTGCCGACAGTGTACTCCGCGATTTGGCACGCTACCGGCCGGACTCGGTCGAATCGTTTGGGCGGGTGCGAGGCATTGGTGAGAAGAAACAGCAGGATTTTGGATCAGCATTTATCGAGCTCATCGCCAACTATTGCAAGCAGCATTCGGTGTCAGCGAACAACTCGATCCAAACCGATCCATTCGTTCGCCCGATCGTCACTAACTCCAGTGCCTTTGCGGCTTTTGATTTCTTTCGTGCTGGCGATTCTGTGGAATCCGTGGTTGCGAAGATGGGGCGTGCGACGTCGACGGTGATGGGCTATTTAAATGAATACCTGCGTCATGACAGGATCACCGATTCGTCGGCATGGGTTGATGAATCGACACGAAGCCGAATCACCAGCCAGCTTCACTTGTCCGATGACGGGCGTCTGAAGCCGATTTATGAACATTTCGGCGGCGAGATTTCCTACGACCTGATCCGGATCGTCGTCACTTGCCACGAAAATACGTTGCAAAATGCGGACGTAGATTAAGTGCTTGACGGCCCTGGACGCCCCTGCTTATCCTAGTGCCATGGTTAATCAAACACTCTGCCGACGCCTCCTTCTGACGCAGCTTGCGCTGCGCCTACGGGCTGGGTTTGGTTGTGGGTTCGCTTAGTCAGCATTAATCGGCCGTTGCGAACAGCCTTTTTTGAATTTTAATTTCAAATTTCGAAAAACAACCAAACCCCGAAATGTCCGGATTTCCCGGAACCTTCGGGGTTTTTTGTTTGTCATGCTGATTCGCCTTTCTGTGTATTGAGAAAAACTCCTCGGCGGCAGACGCCATCACCACGAACTTCTGTAATGTCATGAATAGCACGCCACGCATGATCAAGATTTTTGACACCACGCTCCGAGATGGCGAGCAATCACCCGGAGCGAGTATGAACCTGGCTGAAAAATTGGAGATTGCACAGGCGCTAGCGGAGCTTGGTGTCGACATTATCGAAGCCGGCTTCCCGATCGCTTCGCCGGGAGATTTTGAGTCTGTCCGTCAAATCGCTCAGACCGTTCGCGGCGTTACGATTTGTGGACTGGCACGCTGCAACGAAAAAGATATCGACCGTGCCTGGGAAGCACTTAAACACGCTCCGCAAGCTCGCATTCACATCTTTCTGGCAACCAGCGCGATTCATCGTGAGTTCAAGTTGCGGATGTCGACCGATGAAATCGTTGCACGCGCCATCGAGGGAGTGAAACGCGGTGCAAGCTATTGCGATGACATCGAATTCTCGCCCGAAGACGCGTGCCGAACGGAACACGATTTCCTTTGTCGCGTCGTGGAGGCTGCAATTGATGCAGGGGCGACGACAATCAATATCCCCGACACGGTTGGTTATGCAACACCAGCCGAGGTCTTTGATCGGATCACGATGCTGTGCAACCGAGTACCGAACATCGACCGCGCTGTGATCAGCACACACTGCCACGACGACCTTGGCATGGCCGTCGCCAACAGCCTTGCAGCCATCAGCGCCGGTGCGGGGCAAATCGAATGCACGATCAACGGAATCGGCGAACGCGCTGGAAATGCAGCGTTGGAAGAAGTTGTCATGGCCATGCGCACGCGTAAAGATTTCTTTAATTGCGACACAAAAATCGACAGTCGCCGCTTAGTCCCTACCAGTCGCTTGCTCACCAAAACCACTGGCTTAATGGTGCAACGTAACAAGGCCATCGTAGGCCGCAATGCGTTCGCACACGAAGCCGGAATCCACCAAGACGGCATGCTCAAGGAACGAACAACTTACGAAATCATGAACCCAGAGGAAGTTGGTTTCTCAAAGACTGACTTGGTACTCGGCAAGCATAGCGGCCGCGCGGCGTTGGCAGATCGCGCTCGTGCGCTTGGTTTCACGCTCAATGGCGAGCAGCTTCAAGAAGTCTTTGAGCAATTCAAATTGCTCGCTGATAAAAAGAAAGAGCTATACGATGGTGACATCATCGCACTGGTCCAACAACAGATCAGCGGTGGCGTCAACCGTGAATGGACTTTGGTCGACTACGAAGTCACGAGCGCCCGCAACAAGACACCGCATGTAAGATTAACATTGCGACATGGCGATACAGAAAAGACGGAAACGGTGGAGCAGGGGGACGGTCCGATCGATGCAGCTTTTTGGGCAGTCGAAAAGATCACTGGCATTGAAGTTGTCTGCAAAGATTTCCAGGTCCGCAGCGCCACACTTGGTCGCGACGCGATTGGCGAAGTCAATGTGGAAGTCGAGCACAAGGGTCGGAGCTATCGCGGTGTCGGGGCCAGCACGGACAGCGTCGAGTCAACGATCCTGGCGATGCTCAATGCCATCAATCGCATCGCCGCCGAGAAACAAACCGTTTAGTAAGATTTCCTCGTACCCAGGCTCCGCCTGGGTACGCACTGTCTGCGAGGCTCCGCCTCCTAACGACGCCTTCAAGAACAATGCACTGCGCCGAATTGTATGTGAAGACGAGCACAACGGTGAAGATAGACTGCGATTGCAAAGGGAGCGGTCCGAAGAAAGGCGGAGCCTTAAAGACAGTGCGTGCCCAGGCAGAGCCTGGGCACGAGGGGATATTGACAAAGAATCCAATGAGCGAGAATTAACATGCAAAAACAGATAGTCGTTTTCTTGTGCTTGGTCGTATCTATTTCCGCTGGCGATCTCATCGCGGATGATGCGAAACGAACCGGCAAGCTATCCTTTGGGTGGGCCAATGAGAGCATCGTGCCTAACAAGCCGGTCGCGATCGGCGGTCAATACCATACACGAATCAGCGGCGAGGTCCACGATCCGCTCACCGTGACTGCGTTGGCGATTGAAACACGGGACGAACTTGGAGTGATCGACCAAGCCGTTTGGGTTTCATGCGATCTCGTTGGCATTCGACGAAAAACTGTCGAAAACGTTCGCGCAATGGTCGCTAGGTCGATTCCGGATCTCAATGTTCAGAAAATCGTTGTTTCGGCAACGCATACCCATACGGCTCCAGCGCTAAGCGATACCGAGGAGACCGACTTCCATCCGTATGATTTCGTGGGTAGCTGGGCGTACCGGATTCCCGCTGATCAACAAAACATCATGAAACCGCTGGAGTTCTTGACTCACTTAGAGCGTCAAATCGCAGTTGCTGTCGTGCGAGCGTGGGAGTCAAAAAAGCCAGGCGAATTCAGCAGCGCCCTAAGTCATGCATCGGTCGCCCGCAATCGTAGAGCGGTTTACTTTGATGGCACAACACGAATGTATGGCGACGCCAAAGATCCAAACTTTTCCCATCTCGAAGGCACATCGGACGATTCAGTGGATGCGATTTTCTTTTGGCGAAATGATCAAATCATCGGAATGGCGATCACTGTTTACTGCCCCGCGCAAGAAGTCGAAGGAGCCAATCACCTATCGGCAGACTTCTGGTTCGATACACGAACGCTGCTCAAACAAAAGTTTTCACCAAACCTCTTTGTGTTACCGTTGACTGGAGCCAGTGGCGATCAGTCGCCTCACGTTCAGATCGACAAAGCATCCACCGCCAAGATGCTCCAGCGGCGCAAGACATCGTATCGAGAGGAAATCGCACGCCGCATCGTGAACGCAGTCGACGATGTTACCGACATTGCACGTGAATCAAAGAGTTCTGAAGTCTGGCTTGACCATCGCGTCGAAACAATCAAGTTACCCGTTTGGAAAGTTTCCGATGAACGATTCAAGGAGTCCTCCGCGAATGTCGAGGCGGGCAAAGACAAGCTGGACCAGTTGAGCGGACCGGACTATATCAATTGGCGAGTGAACAGAACCATGATTGCGCGCTACGAGCACCAAAAGACTGACCCTTTTTATCATGCTGAAATACATACACTTCGGCTCAACGACCTCGCTCTTGCGACGAATCCATTTGAGTTATTCACGGACTACGGCCTGCGAATCAAGGCCAGAAGCCCCGCAGTTCAAACTTCCATCGTACAACTTACCGCCGATTGCCCAGCGTACTTGCCGACGGAGCGAGCGGTTCAAGGTGGTGGTTACAGTGGACGGATCGACGACGGAATGGTTGGGCCTGAAGGTGGGCGAGTGCTTGTCGACGAGACATCTCGAATGATTCGATCGATGTGGCCCGATCCCAAGTGATTTTCTCGTACCCAAGCTTCCTCGTACCCAGGCTTCCTCGTACCCAGGCTCCGCCTGGGTACGTACTGTCTGCGAGGCTCCGCCTCCTGACGACCCGAACGACGCCTTTATGAACAAAGCACTGCGTCGAATGGATGTGAAGACAAGCACAATGGTTAAGATAGACTGCGGTTGCGACGGGAGCGGTCCGAAGAAAGGCGGAGCCTTGAGGACAGTGCGTGCCCAGGCGGAGCCTGGGCACGAGGGGAAAAAAAAGAGCCTGGGCACGAGGGGAGCATTATCCGCTCGATACGCAGGTCTATTTTGGGACATATCGGAATGCGAACACTGCGGCAAATACGGCAAGCAGTGCAAGTAGGATTAACGTTTGCCAAAGATGCAGCCTAAGTTGTGAGCCAAAATAGAGGTCTAATTCTAGCGGCGCATTCTCGGCCACTTGGACGCTGCGGCTGAATGTGTAGACCGAACCTTCTTCGGGCAGACTGATGATGATCGCTTGTGGTGCGGGCTCGGTGGTATGTTGATGCTGGACAAGTCGCCCAGCAATCTGTTGCAACACAGCGTTGTCTTCCGTCGTGTTTCCACGCAACAATTGGCTGAGCTGTTGAGGTCGGAAATTCAATTGATCCTGTTGCAGGACTGGATTGTCGGCTGCTGCTTCACGGAGCTGTTTGTTGTCCGCTGACGCTGAGTCGGCTTGGTTGTTATCCAAGTACAGACGTTGGCGACGCGTGTTCAGGCCGACGATCGCTTGCTGCGTCTGTAGATTCTCCAACTGGACGCGTGCATCTTCGTTCGAAGCTGCGTCGAGCGCATACTGATTGGCAACGCTGTTCAGTGCCCAACGAGCTTTCGTCTGTTCGCCCGCTTGCAGAAACTGGTTCGCTTGAACCAAAAGTTGCGCTGCTTGCTGGGCTTGGACCTCTCGCTTGCCATTGGCTCGCGAAAGATACGAGCTGCGATCGTACTGTCCTTGATTCGCTTCGCTTATCAGCTCCAAATTGCTGTGGCTGTCGATCAATTCAAATCCTTTCGGCGCGACAACATTCCATCGGATGTTCTCCAGCGGCACATTCAATTCAGGACTGGTAAGCTTCAGGTGTGTCAGCCGAACACCAGGAACTGAATACACAAAGCGAACTTTCGCCGTGCGGTCGTCAATTCCCGGCAGGATGTAGAACTGCCAAGCATTCAGGTTCTTACCCTGGCGAATCGAGTTCACACTTTCGCCATTGACGAAGATACTGAATAGCTCACCACCGCTGGTAAGCCCCACGCTCAGACTGCTGCGCTGAATCACTTCGATCGTCACGTCGACCGACGTGAGTTGATCGCCTTTAGGTGACAGAACGGTTGTAAGGGAACCTTCGGCGACACGAAGCTTAAGAGCATTCGCAAGCGAATGGCGTTTGGCACGCACGTTCAGCGGGCTCACGGGCGCGACCGCGCGCAGCGCAAAGGCGGGTGCATTTCGATTCTCAGCATCACGAAGCGACGATGGAACCGTACTCCAATCGATCGGTTGAAGGCCCGCTGTCAATGCGTCGTATTCAAGCTCCAGTCGACCGCCCGCTCGGACGGCGAAGTAATAGGTAAGCTGTCGTGCTTGCGGGAATCCAGCGGGGCTGAGTGACTCCGAATCATTCGCGCGATCACCACGTCGTTCGTACTCAATTCGAAAATCAATTTTGCCCACCATGCGTCGTTTGAATTGAATTTCCCAAACATTGGAATCGGTTGCGGTTCTCACAAAGTCGCTGACGGTTTCACCACTTGCACGAAGCGTTTTGATTTCGTCTTGATCGGTGATCGGTAGTGTGACCTGCAGGGAACGAATCGAAGCGTTTTGTACATTAAAGTTTCCGATTAACGTGGAACGGGTCTGTCCTTCACGCAAAGTGACTTCATGTAGCACTTGTCCCGTGATCCAGGGTTCAAGTTTCTCAATTCCAAGAACCAGATTCCAATCACGCTGCAAGAGACGGAAGGCGAGCGAACCTTGCGCATCGCCGCCCATGGTACGGGGATCTGTCTCGGAAATGTTCAGACGCGTTACTGTTCTCAGCCGAATGCCTGTGGTGGGTTTTACGACCAGCTCACCGGTTTGACGAGTCGCTTCGTTAAGCTCAAAACGCGGGATTTCCCAATCACCAATATTGATCGGTGCGATACCGCTGAGAGTGAGCGTGAAGTTCTGGGCACCGATCGTTTTGCCATTCAGGTGAAGAACGATTTTACGCTTGTCACCTTCGGAAAGCTCGGCCCAATGGTGCAGCGCAGGACCGGATAGGGACTCAACCTCGAGGCCACTTGGCAATGGGAAACTGAGTTGGAACAAGCCCGCACGCGTGATGTCCGCCGCGAAGTTTACGCCCAAGACCACTCGTTCATCGCCAAGTGAAAGGATTTGTTTGCTAACCACACGAACCTCGGGTTGTACCGCAGCGATCCGTGCAACGAGTGTCGCTTCATCGGCTCCGTAGCGATACACACGATGCAGCACGGCTTGCTTGTTCTGAAGCAAACTCGCATCGAAATCACCTAAGTTGACTGCTGACATTCCCTTGGCATCCATTTTTTCAGGCTGCGCGTCGGGGCCAAACGCGATCCCCACTAGCCCCACTTCTCCGATCGCTCCATCGACTCGAAGCGGTGCAAAAGTGATATCCGTTGGCAACGGATCGAGGCCTCGTTGCGTCTCGATCGTGACATCGAACGCTTGCGATTGACTCGGTTCGATTTGTAGTTTCAATCGGCCACTATCCGCATCAAACTGCCAAGAACCAACCGGACCACTCACTGCGCTCACGGTTAACCCCTTGGGGACAATCACGCTTAGGTCACGCAACTGTCCCTGCGCCAGACGAATGTGCAGATGATGACGACCATCGACGACACCAGGTCCTGGAAGGTAAAGATTCGAAGCCTCGACAAAGAACTGCTTTACCTCAGTCGCTACATCACGCGCCTTCGGCTTAAGGAACAAGCTCGCGCGTTCTGGCCCCAGCAGCACTTTCGCTTGGGTCTTATCTGCCACATCGACTGTTTCAATTCGAACAGCCGTTGGACTGAAAACATCCCAACCCGTTTCGTCATAGCTAAGATCGATCTCTTGTACCGCCGACACGCCCGTGAGCACTGGCATACCTTCGATGGGCTTGAGCGGTTCAAGCTGATACTTAAATCTCGCTTGGTACTTTGTCGCTGCAACCTCCGACTCTGAAGCGGCCTCCGCGACTGGATCATCGGTAGCTGGTAGTTCAGCCACTGGGTTCTCGGAAACTGGAATCGTGATGACGAAGCAAAGTCCTTCGCCGGGCACATCGGTCTTGGCTAGGCGAAGACCTTCGCCTTCGAAGTGAGTCAGAACAGCCGGTGCCCTTAACAACAGGAAGCGATCGCCCGGTTGTCCTGACACAGCAATGGTTCCGCTTGCTACAAGACGGGCATTTTGATGGCTCACTTGCCACTCTTGCTTAATCGAATCCGCAGGCTCGAAACCAGCCGCATCACTGGCGAAGCAAGAACCGCCCGAGAAAAACAGCAATGCAAACAACAGAATCGACGATGTGATCGGTCCAAACTCCTCGCTTGGAATGGTGTCTTGCGATTCGCCCTTCGCATGGTTTTTTCCAGTGAGATTGCTTAGCCAACTCGGTGCACGTTGAATCCAATCCCATGCAGTTGGTACCAAAAATAATCCCAGGATCGCCAACGCAAGCAGCGCAAAGAACTGCGGTGCACCATCACCTTGCAGCAGCAATCCTAGAGCTACCAACAGAACGCCGCCCCAGCGAACAAGCTTGACTGGCAAGCGATCGACCTGAGTCATCGTCCACACGATCATAGCGACGCCACAAAGTCCAATCACCAGACCCGTCCAAGATAGATTGACGAGCCACAGCGGCGTGTTGATCACCTGTAGCTCAATGGACTGTCCGGCGGCGAGAATCGGCACGCTGACTTGTAAAGGCGACGGTGGTCCTGTTTGCGATAACGCATTGCCAGCGGTCGCTACGCAAATCAGTGTTGCGATTACCAAACTCACAAATCCAGCAACACGCAATGTCTCTTTCTTAACTCGTGACCAAACGCCAAACCCGACAAGCAACCCGATTGCCATCAACAAGACGAGACCATGCTTTGCTACCCAGTGGAAACCGGATGGTCGAAGCACCGAAACAGGTGGAGAAACTGTACCGCCACTGGGCACAAGAACATATTTCGCGTCACCGCTAATATCCCACTGTGTCTTGAGAACAGGCGCAAAGACGACCGGAAGCGCCAGTTCTGGTTTGGACTCGTTGACTTGCGGTTTGCCCAAACGCAAGCTGACTTCAATCGGAATGTTGGGGTCGATGCCGCCCGGCAAGGGAACCAGCGTTATGTCGTCCGCTTGGCGAGCGGTCACGGGTTGTCTATTCACCGTGACCTCCCAGAGACGCACAGGCTCAGCAGGCAACTTGATCTTGAGCGTTCGTTGTCCACGTGACTTCACAAAGTAGATTACATCCGTTACCAACTCACCGTCTTGAGACACGCGACTCTTGGCTTCAGCGAACTCAACGACTTGCGTCACGGTGGTGCCTGGTTCGAACCAGTTAACTTTCAAGTTGAGTTCGAATGGTCGCTCGGTGTACTGCCAAGTTCCAAGTGGCGGCGCGGTGCTAAGCAATCGAAACTCCGCTGGCAACTCAAGTGGATCCAGCTTAAGCATGTCCGGTGAAATTGATTCGGTGTTGATTTCAACCTGAATCGGGCTGACAACTTGAATATAGCCTCGCTCACCTTGCACACCGATGGGAACGACTTGGCCAGCTCGAAAGGAACTGCTGGAAACATTCGGTTTCTCTTCGAACGACACTAACAGCGTGTAGGCCCCCAGCACTGGTTGGTGAAGCGAGACCGTGAGCGTGTCACCGTCACGACGCCAAGTGCGAATGTCCTGGCCGTCGACGATTACATTCCCAAGCGACTGTGGGACGCTGATCTTCCATTCTGACACCGGAGAACCAGCGACAAAATAGTTGATCAACGCACTGCCATAAACCGTCTCTTCGCTCAGTGAGTAAAGGTGAAATACATCCGACTGAATGCTGCGATCGAGCAATTCAACGTGCATTGTCGCTGACCAGTCCGGCTCACGGATTCGGAACGCTTGTTGGAGATCCTGTGAGGGTTTGGGGAAGTAAGAAAGCGGTTTTTCAACCAGCAGGTTGGTTTCTGTGATCGCAATTCGAAAACCGGGCGCACCGACGATCCCAATATCTCCACGCATCGTTTTCGCTTCGGGGTATTCGATTCGTGGCAACACCCAGTCCGCTTCCAACGCAACTTCGCTCTTCTCCAAATGCAATGACACCAATTGGCGCCCCGTCGCGTCTTGATTGAAGATCACCTTCAAGTTGCGGCGACCGTCGGCGATATCTGTGGCCACCACGTAATCTGCGACACTCGCGCCCGTGACCGAAACGACTGAGTAGTCCGACGGTATGAGAAAATCCCACTCACGAATAGGCGCTTCGCGAATATCCAGCTCAATGTCCGCCTTGATCACACGATCCGTCTCGGCAAGTTCGTAAAGTACGAGCTGCGAAACGTTCACTTCGGGCTGAATCCGATCGGCGGCCACCGTGAACGCATGCTCGGCCGCCGGAAAGCGATAGACGAATGTTTGACGTGCATCGAGGGCCGCGGCGGGGAATTGCTCGGGCGCTAATTGCGTTAGTCCGCTCAGTCCGATTGGCTCCAGTCGCACCAATCCTAAGTTCGTTAGCCGCAAATATCCAGAATGGCGGATCGCGCCAATCGGTGTCAAACGCAGGCCTTCTACGCGCACGGGGAAAGCACCCAGCGGTGTCTGGCTACGAACCTTGATTTGGCTTGTGGAGGTGATGGGCTGACTGAGCGTGACGTCCAACACGCGGTCCTCGCCCGTGCCCTCAACTTTCCACGCAACAATGTTGCTTCCTTGGACATCGAGTATTTCGCCTGGGCCGTGCAATTGCAAACTAAACGATTTCAGTTCACCCTGCAGGACGTGATAGTCGATCTGGTGATCTTGGCGAAGCATGCCCGTGCCCATTCTGGCTTCAACGAGACCCGTCGTTGTGAAAAACAGTTTTCCCTCGCCAGCTTTGCGTGTGGTCTTCCACTGCAACATCGTCCGACCTGTCGCTGGCAAGAAACCGATCCACATGTCATCGCGGCGAAGCGGAACCACAAACGATTGATCAGGATGAAACTCTAAATCTGGATCCAGACCACGAAGGGTAAGCGGCACGATAGCGCTAGCCGCGATCGTGAAGTCCAATCGATTCTCGCCAGCATCCATCGTGGCGGGCGAAGCGACGAATTGGACGTCAACCGGATACGTGCCCGTTTTTGCGAACACCAGTTTGTAAACCAGTTTCTCGTTGACTTTGGCAAGTCGCAATCGATAGTTCGCATCGCTTGGCACTTCACTTACCGCCGCGTTTCCAGACAATAGTACAACTTCAGCATTCGCTTCGCTGACGTTCGCGGTGCCCTTAAGTTGAAAGCGAATCGACTTGCCATTAGGATGCAGTTCGCCTTCGAGCGTCGTCTCGGTGAACTCGACGGGACTTGGCAAAGCACCATCACGATTCAGTGAAAGTGTGATCTGTCCGCCCGTCGTTGACTGGAAACGCGTCGACTGGAAACGCGTCGTCGAATTGTGAGGATCGCCATCGCGAGAACCCAAGGGAACAAAGCCTTTTGCGACTGTCACCGTTCCATCCACATTCTGGGCGAATTGGATGTTCACAATCGAATCGAAGCCTACGGAATCGCCTTCGGTGAGGTGCGCCAACTCGATCGTCTGCGGAAGTGCGAATTCCGGAGAACGAAATTTGAGTACGGCCTTCAACTCTGTCGCTCCGTCGTCCAGTTGCAGATCGACGAATCGCTCGGAATTCACTTGCCGTACCGACCACGACTTGAGGTTTTTGCCTTTCACTTCCGTCACTTCGCCATCGCCATGAAGTCCGAAACTTAATGTCTTTGCTTTCCCTTGAATGACTTGGATGTCCATCTGCACGACCTGTTCGATACGGTCGGCGGTGACTTGAACCTCGGCAATTGCATTGGCTTTATAGAAGACGGGAGGTTCCGGCAAATGACCGCGTGCTTCGACCGTAATCGAGCCCGTGCCATCGGGATTAACAAAACTATTGATGCTTGCTCGCTCGGATTCGTCTTGAGCAATACAAGGTACGAGACCCAGCAAGGCAAACACAACGACTGCGGCTTTCGAAATTCTTCTCATTATCTTCAGGCATGTTTGAGTCAAAGATTGATCCTTGTTCCCAGGCTCCGCCTGGGAACACACTGTCCCCGAGGCTCCGCCTCCTCTACCGCGAGTCAGTCAGAGCTGCAAGCATTCACATGCTCACGGATTCCCACCTACTTGCAGAGCTTGGTTGATCATCGATTGAAGTTGTTGAACGCGTTTCGCGTTGCGATCTTGTTCCGGCAATCCCGCAAGCAGTTCAGTCAACGTTTTCAAATCAACGGCTTCACCTAGTGGCTCGCAGCGAAGCTTTGCTGCGAACATCGCTGCGGACGTTGCGATACACATCGACGGAGCTGCCTGGTCAGTTCTCTGCGCATTAGCTTCGTATGGGATCGGCCAGCGGTTCTCGACCATCTCGCCTGTCGACAAGTCACGAAATCGCACGGACACCGAACCAACATCGCCTTCGCCGTTTGGCAGAGATTGAAATTGATAAACGGCCACTCCCGCTTCCGCCGCAGCCATCTCCGCAGCATCGACGTTGTCGTTGCGGAAGTCCTCTTGTTTCAACAGATGCTTTTCGTACCCAAGCAACTTGTATTGGCCCACTCGCTTGGGATTGAATTCAACTTGCACCTTCACATTCTTGGCCGAGGGGCGAAGCGCGCCAGCGATCTGGCGGACAAAACCATCGTCAGCAGCCTCGACGGAATCCAGCAGATAGTAGCGACCGTCGCCCTTGCGAGTGAGCGCTTCCAAGACTTCGTCGTTCAGACCTTCTGCACTGATTCCTGCCGCATCGAAAGCGATCCCAGCGTCGCGCATCGCGGTGATCATTGCCGAAAGACTCTCGGGATTCGCATCTCCAAGATTAACGGCACCGTCTGTCAGCAGAACGATTCGATTTTGAGCACCTTCAAGTCGTTGTTCCGTTGCTTTCTCCATCGCCAGTTTCAAGGCGGCTTCGAGGTTGGTGCCACCTTCACTGGGCAACTCATCAATCAGATCGACTAACTGCTTTGATTGCGCACCGTTCACCTTGTCCGCCAACAATCGAGGTTGGCGAGCGAAACTGATCAACGTCACCTGATCAATCGGTGTGAGCTGTTGAGCAAGCAGAGCAAAGGCACTGCGTACGGTTTGCTGGCGATCGATACGTTCCATCGAGCCTGAATTGTCGAGCAGGAATGTGATGCGTAGCGGCGTGCTACCTGCACGACCTGCGGCAGCCGTCCGCATTGAAACACGCAACAGATTTCGCTGTTGCAGAAATGGATGAATCGACTGCTCGATACGACAGGCAACTTTTTCGTCGTCGCTTGGCATTGGGTCGCCATAGTCGAATGCATTGACAAATTCTTCGATGCGAATCTTTGCAGCTTCCGGCCATTCACCGCGTGCAAGCGCCGCTTGGGCAAGCTTGAAAGAAACATCGCTGACATGGAGCGAGAACGTGGAAAACGCATCGACTGCGGCATTGCTCTCATTGAGTCCTGCAGCCGCGAAAGCTTTGGTTCCTCGTGTGCTCTCGATCGATTTGCCTCGGTCCAATCGCCGTCGGCTCAGCTCTTGCCACTGCCTAGTATCGCGAAACATGATCGAGGGCTCGTCGACAGCGTCCGGAGATTCTCCAAGCAGGTTCTGCTTGGTTAAATCTGGCTTCGACGAATTATTTGTCTGGAAGCGAAACTTTTTCATTTCGTCAACGCCTTCAGACTTCGCTTCCTCGCTTGGCGATTGACCAACGACTTTCAAATTCTCTTGTGCTTGTCGTTCCTTAACATCCTCAAGTGTCGCTGGTGCATCCTGCCTCAGTGTGGAAGCATCCCCGGTTGCCAATCTTTTCGTGACTCGTGTTGTCTCAGCGAAATCGTCAAATCCCTTGGTATCTTGCGGCGAAGGGGTTATTAAACCATCTTCGATCCCATTCTCGTAACGATCACGATGCAGTTGCAACGACTTGCTGTCCCAGGTGAGACCACCTGGAACGGTCATGGACTGGTTCCACTCCATCCTATCCCCGGCAATCACCATGGGTCCGTCGACTTCAGCATCGCCTGATTTATCGCCTTGTGGCCTTTCCTTGATTTCATCAATCATTATTCTGGGAGTGCGACCGTCAACCCAAACACTATCGGCTACCCCGTCGCCGTCGTGGTCAGCATCAACCCCATCATTCGCGTTCAAAGCGACGTCCCCATTTGTTTCGAATGTCACACGATTGCGATCGCGTGGAGTTTGTTGTGCAGCAACTGGTTCCGGAGCCGATTCTTGAAATCCGAAGAACGACGCTGCGGGCTTGCCAGGGCTCGCGGGTTCGGTTTCCGATTCCGCTTTAGCGACGTCGCGAGTACCGTCTGTGATGACGATGATTCCAGGTTTCTCGTCTGGCACCATGCCAGTGTATCTCTGTGGCTTTTGCCCCGACTCGGGGGCCATAGCCGCGTATTTTTTTTCCAACTCAATCACTGATTCGCGACTGACGCTTTGCTCGAGTGACACTTCGTCTTTTGCGAGAACACTTGGCAACGCCGGTGCGTCAGCAGGCAGGTTGAATTCAACTCCTGAGGGGACGTATTGAACCTCATCTTGTAAGTAATAAGGAGTTGGCAAGGTTGTTGGCAAGGCTGCGTCCGTGCTGAGATTGTCTCGAATTGCCGATAGTAATGACGTTGAATCGATTGCAGCATCAAGCTTTGACGAGACAGGACCGCGCACCGCGCCGAAGTCCGCTAGCTTTTCGGAACTACGCTCACTGTCAAACATCCAAGCCGTTCCATTTGATGCAGCAGGGGGCTCAGCACTAAATGGGGCAAACTTTCCAGTCGAATTCATTCCGAGGCCAAATCTTCTGGAGGTATCGCTCTGAGCCATACGTGACGTGCGGCTGTAGAGAAATACCGCCATTGCCAGCAGCCCAAAGACGCCTGCTCCACCAACCGCTGCTGCGATCCGTAGAAGATTCCACCGAGCATTGTCCTTGGCAAGAAATTGAAAGATCGCTGGCTTATTATCCGAAGGCTTCGTGGACGACGATGACTCGCCACAAATCACCGCCAAAATTGACCCGCGTTTCTCTGGCGACAGTTTCCAGTCCTTCGCATTCTCTGCCCATTCGCTTGCACCTACGCGACTCATCAAGCCATGCGCAGCCTCGATCTCGCTCTTGAATGCTGCCAGCTCAGGAAGTTCTTCCATGAGCCGACTCAGTTGTTCTCGCTCCAGCTCTGATGCTTCGCCTAAGACGAGCGCAACGATGCGAGCTTCGAGTTCTGGATCCATTAGGTGATTATTAAATTCTTCTTTCATGACTTTCCGTCGATTCCGAGTTGCCTCAGTTTTCCGGCGAGTTGTTTCAAAATGTGGTGCAAGCGGTAGCCAACGTTGCTGATGCTGAGCCCCGTTTGATCGCTGATGTCGCTGTACTTGAATCCTTCGAAGTACTTCAACTTCACCAGTTGCCGATCCGTCTCATCAAGCTCATCAAGGATCTGACGCAGCGCGCATGTCGCTTCCATCCGAAGAAGCGTTTCCTCCGGCGTTTCGTCGGCTGCGTAGGGAATCGCCGGTTGCCGTTCATCGCTGTCGAGTACTTCACGCTTGTTATCGCGGATATAGCTGAAAGCCTTGTTTCGAACACTCCGCATCAACCAAGCCCTTGGCGATTCGACATCGTCCCAATGCGAATGAAGCTGCAAAAACACTTCCTGTACGATCTCCTCGGCCACCGCGCGGCGGCCCGTCAGCGAGAATGCATAACGCAAAAGCGGTGACTCCTGGGCATCAAACAACTCCTGGAGCGAGTGCGTACACTCACCCTGGGCGCCTGGCTGATTGACTCGAGGAGTCCGTTGCAACATGAATTCGGTTCGATAAGCATGGCGGTATTGAATCACGACCAATTCATCCTCTCACAAGCGTAGACTCGCCACGACAGAATTACTTAGGCTGAAATTGCAAGTTTTTCCAAAAAGCCGCAAATCCAGCCGGTGCGGGAACGTACCTTGCTCTATTTACCTCGTACCCAGGCTCTGCCTGGGTATGCAATGTCTGCGAGGCTCCGCCTCTTTACGACTTAGGTTAGTCAGCAAGAAAGAGCCTGAGCCTAGGTGAAGAGAGCAAAGCCAGCAGCGGAGGCTGTCGTGGTTGATCGGGAAAATGAAGAAAGGCGGAGCCTTGGAGACAGTGCGTACCCAGCCGGAGCCTGGGTACGAGAAAACTTACTTTAAACGCGGAGTTTGACTAATGGCCTCGAAAAATCACGCATCCAGCCGAGCAAAGAGAATCGCTGTTCTTAACGGGACCGTGGTGCTCCCGGACCGTCTCCTTCAAGACGGCATGGTCGAGTTTGAAGGAGCAAAAATCATTTTTGTTGGCAAGCAGCGAAAACTACCGCTGGCCGTTGAAGCGATCGATGCTGAGGGTGGCTATATCTCGCCAGGATTCATTGACATTCATGTTCACGGGGGCTCGGGAGCCGACTTCATGGATGGAACAACGGAGGCAGTTCGGACCGCCTGTAAGTCACACGCTCGACATGGTACGACGACGATCTTTCCGACATCCACGACAGGCAGCGTCAAGCACATCACAGCCATGATCAATGCTTGTGCAGAGGTTCAGAAGGAAGCCGGACGGTCGGTGTTGCCGAAGATCGCAGGTGTTCATTTGTATGGCCCGTACTTTGCCGAAGACAAAGTCGGATGCCACTCCCGAGACGGTTGTCGACCTCCGAGAGTCAGCGAATATGAAAAGTACTTTGCTACAAAGATGGTCCGCATCGCCACCTGCGCGGCGGAACTGCCTGGAGCCGCGGAGTTCTACGCCATGGCTCGCCGGAACAAATGTCTTGTGACGTGTGGCCATTCCAATTCCAGTTGGAGCGAAATGCAGTCCGGTTTCGACGCCGGCATGCGACACGTCGATCATTTCTGGTGTGCGATGAGTTCAGTGGCTTCGATGCGGCAACGCTTCAATGTTCCCATGCAGGCCAGTATGGCGGAGTTCGTCCTGATGAATGCTGAGATGAGCACCGAAGTCATCGCCGACGGATGTCATCTGGCTCCCGAACTTCTGGAGTTCGCATTCCGCATGAAAGGTCCAAAGCGGCTGTGCCTTGTCACCGATTGCAACCGAGCACTCGACATGCCTCCTGGTGAGTATATCTTCGGACATGCGGCAACGGGCACGCCGTTTCGCAGCGACGGCAAAGTTGGCTGGGCACCGACTGGAAGTCTAGCCAGTTCCATCGTTGGGATGGATCATATGGTTCGGCACATGAAACAGAGCACATCTGCGAGCGTACCAGACGTGATTCGGATGGCCAGTCTGACGCCGGCCGAACGAACAGGGATCGCTCAGCAGACAGGCAGTCTGGCAGCGGGAAAGAGGGCTGACTTATTGGTGCTCAACAGCGATCTTTCCGTGCGGCAAGTTGTTATCCGAGGTCGCGTTAGCTGATCCGACAGCAGAGAACAAGGTAGTCGAGCAGTCTACTCGTCAGGCATGATTCGGAGCAGGCTGCGATCGACGGTGTCCTCGTGGTGAAAGCCGTCGGCGTAACGAACCTTGACCGCGCTTGGCCCTGGATCAAGGACTTCGAGAATCTCATACGTAAAACTGCTCTTTGTCATCACTAACTGACCGGGTTGAAGTTTTGTGCGTTGCGTGACGGCATCACCCGGAGTCGGCCGATTCTCAACCTTTGGGTCCGGTACAGGTTCGTCGCCGACCCGAATCTCTTCCCGAATTCCCCAGGATACATTTTGACGCTGATCTCGGACGCGGTAAATTCCGTTCCGCACTGCGATGACATGGCCTGCAATTCCGCCGGTATTCGGAAAACGATAGTACGTCACTGGAATGGGATCGAATAACTGGGGAGGTTGCTCCTGCAGGCAGAGTGTAGAAAATGCTGCTTTCCATTCTTCAGCTTCGGTCTGCGCTTTTCGGATTTCCTCAAATTGCGAACGCAGCGTTTCAAATGCGAGCCGATGCTGTTCCTGCAGTTTCAAAAACTCCGCGTGAATTTGTGTGGCAAACTGGTCCACCATTTCAGCCAGATCTCCTTTGAGTTCCTTGCTGCGTCTAAACAGAATCAGCCCTCGAAGGCCAAAATGGTTTTCGTTCTCCAGATAAGCGATCGTATTGTCGAGGGCAATTTCCTCATTGGCCTTGAGATTTCGCTCACGCGCTTCTCGGAGCTTTTCCAGCAGCGCCTCACGGAGGGGCGATTCCGTTTCATCGACGGTTTCCATTCGTTTCTGAGTTTCTTCCAGAAACTGGTCCAGTAGTTCCTGGACTTCACCGGAAACCTTGAGCGGTTCGCGCAGATCTGGAAACGGCTCATTCAGGCGCGCATAGAGTTCCATCAATGCTCGGCGAGCCATTTCCCGATCACCCTTAATCAGAAACGTCTTCGCCTTATCCTTTGCAGGCTGCAGCATCTGATTATTTAGTTGAGTATTCAAATCGGCAAGGATTGCGTCGCGTCTCTCATCAATGGGTTTCACTTCTGTCAGAAAGTCGTTAACGAGTTTCTGGGCATCCTTCGGCATCGAAGGGTGGCGGCTGTGCGGGAAAGTGACCTTGAAAAAGGATGGCCGAGTACTTAATTCCTTGAGCAGATCTCGCAAAGCCAACGCTTCCTCCAATTGCCCCGCTTTGGCCAGCCTCGACTGCTCCGCTTTCAGACTTTCAAACAGTCGATTAGCGGGCTCCGCCAGCATTTGATAATACCAGACGTTCATTTCCTGATTAGCGGCTTGGTAGTTGGCCTGAATTTCGGCAAAGTCCTTTGCTCCCAGCGCGATGTCCTTTTGTTGCGGTTCGCCGACCTCCGCTGCGTCAACCAACGAGTTGTTGGGCGGATTCATTTTCAGGTTCGCCTGCATCCAGTCGCGTATGGCTGCCGCTTCATCCAGTTCGCCTTTCTTCGTATGAGCCGACTGTAACTCCGCCAATTTCATTCGGAGTGCAATCGATTTTTCCTGTATCAGTGTATCGAGACGAATGATCTCATCGCCAGGGAACTCATTTTCCAACAGAATCGCCTGCGCTTCTTTCGGTAACGCAGCGAGCATTTCTTTCGGAATCTGAGTGACATCAACCTCGCGCGGTGTGTCCAAAGATTCTCGGATAATCCTCGGTGCTCCCGCCCGCTGTTCGGGAGTCAGATTCGAAACAGGCATTGCCTTGCCGGTCTCAAATGTCTTGATCAGGTCTCGCACGCTGATCGCTTCTTCCAGTTTGTCTGCTTCCGCAAGACTCTGTTGAAGCGTTTTCAATTTCTTCGTAAGGTTGCTTCGCCATTCCGAAGTCTCCTTTGAGAGCTTCTTTTTTGACGCGGCAACTTCGCGTCCGTAGACATAGATCAGTGACTTTGCATCCTTTGGCAGTTCCTCGCCTGGGCATCGCGTGGTGATTCCGACGACGAATATACTAAACATTACGCATGGTAGAACACTGTTCAACAATCTGCTGCTCAATGCCATAACGACGTCCTTCTTGTGAAATCTGTAATCGAGACAAGTGCGAAATATTCAACATTCTGCCATGCCAACGACAGTGTTACAAGTCACCGCCTGCAAGTGGGATAGGCTTCCCGCCTGTCATTTTCAATGCGACAGGCTGGAAGCCTATCCCACTAATTGAACGAACGATCCTAAGTAGCTTCACGCCGCAGCGCCATCCTTAACCACTGGAGTCGGCGACCTGCTAAACTTAGCGTAACCAACGAACACTAGAAGCACTGGGCTGTGAGCCTGTCTTGACTAAATCAATGCGATGGAAGCTACTCCTACTTTTTTTACAACGATGGCTTTGATGAAAACAATCCTCTCCGCTTCGTCGCCAACGAAATGCGATGCAGCGGTCTTTCGAATTGCCTGGATCGCCTTTTGGGGGATGCTCGCTCTCGCAACACTAGAACAAAGCAATGGACATGCGGCGACGCCTGCTGATCCACAAAACGCTCCTGTTGAAAACTTAGCGGCGGCAAACGCAAAGGAAAGAAGCATATTTCAGGCGGGTGCGGCCACGGTTGATGTGACTCCGACTCAGTTTCCCGTAAGAATCGCTGGCGGGTTTCTTGAATCACAATCAGCGCAGATCCATGATCGTCTCTTCGTCCGCGCGATCGTTCTCGACGACGGACGAACCAAGATCGCCTTCGCAATCGTTGATACTTGCATGATGACGCAGGCATTGATAGACGAAGCGAAGTCGCAGGCTAGCCGTACCATTGGCATCCCGATCGAACAGATGATGGTTTCGGCCACGCACACGCATTCGGCACCGGCAGCGATGGCCTGCTTGGGAACTCGGCAAGACAAGTCGTACGCCGACGCATTACCGGCAAAGATCGCAGAAGCAATCGTTGCGGCAAACAACAAGCTCCAGCCCGCGCGTATTGGTTGGGCGTCGGTCGACGACTGGGAACACTCTCACAATCGCCGCTGGATCCGAAAGCCAGAGAACATGGTGGTCGATCCCTTCGGAGTCGCCAATGGCCGCGCCCATATGCATCCGGGATACCTCAGTCCAAATGTGATCGGCCCTTCGGGACCGGTTGATCCAACACTGTCCGTCGTTTCACTACAAACCAAAGATGGTCGTCCGCTGGCCGTGCTTGCCAACTACTCGCAGCATTATTTCGGCGCGACCGCTGTTTCGTCAGACTACTACGGGCTGTTCTGCAAACACATCGCATCGATTCTGAATGAACCTGGCGAAGGAAATGGGCCATTCGTCTGCGCCATGTCGCAGGGCACAAGCGGAGATTTGATGTGGATGGATTATGGTTCGCCTGCCGAACCGGTCAGTATGTCCAGCTATGCGGAATCAGTTGCTCGGTATGCGGAACAAGCATTGGCAAAGATTGAGTATCGCGATTCGATTCCACTATCAATCGTCGAGAAAAAACTGTCGCTTCGGTATCGGGTGCCTGACGAAGAGCGATTGCGATGGGCACGCCCGATTGCTGCCGCGATCGAGAATGAGTTGCCGAAGAACATTACGGAGGTCTACGCAATGGAAGCGATGATCTTGCATCAGCGGCAGCAAACAGAACTCAAATTACAAGCGATCCGTATCGGTGATTTAACGATTGCAGCGTTACCGAACGAAGTGTATGCGCTGACTGGTCTGAAACTGCGGGGGCGTTCTCCCGCAATGTCGCATTTTAACATTGAGCTAGCCAACGGTGCGGAGGGATATATCCCAAGTCCTGAACAGCATTTTCTGGGCGGTTATACCACGTGGCCTGCCCGAACGGCCGGACTGGAAGTTGAGGCGGAAACAAAGATCGTCGAAACCCTTGTCGGTGCCCTCGAAGAAGTCACCGGACAGAAACGCCGCGTGATGGTTGACGAACATGGGCCCTATGCTTCCGCCATTCTCGCCGCGCAGCCGACCTCTTACTGGCGGCTAAACGATGAAGCGGGAAACAAGCCACGAGACGCTGCCAATGGCAAACGAAAAGCAAGCTTGCGCAACGGCTACGCGTGGCATCTGCCCGGCGTTGGCAGTGGCAGCGGTATCGGCTCAGAGGAAAAATTAGTCGCATCAAAATTCTCTGGTCCAAATCAAATCAATCGAGCGATGCATTTTGCCGGAGGTAGCTTGACTACCGAAGGCGATCACGAGAACCAAACTTATTCGTTCGCATTCTGGTTTTGGTTGGGCGAAAAAAGCGGTGCTAGCGAACGAACTGGAATTCTGAGTATCGGCGCGGCGGGCGAATCGTTGGTGGCAAAACAAGATATCGACCATCAAGTTCAACTCGACTTAAACGGCGAGACATCGCGTACGAAATGGCGAGCCGATGACTGGAACTTTGTGGTTGTGGTGCGCGATGGCTCCCATGCATCCGTGCATGTGAACGGTTCAAAAACAGCAGTGATTCACACTACGGTCCATGACTCGTTAAAGATGTCTGCTATCGAGTTTGGTAAAGACCTTCAGGGCAAACTCGATGAGATCGCTATATTTGATCGCAAGTTAAGCCCTGCAGAGATCGATGCGTTATGGAAAACATCAGGCATCGCCGACCAACGCATAAGAGAAGACACGAGGAGACGCCGCAATGAAGCAGAACGGTCTGCACAAGTAAAAGCACCAGAGTTTCCGGATAGCTACGCAGCCAAGATCGCGAAGCTTGAGCCCCTGATGGCTTACCCATTAAACATCGCTCCCAGCGAGATGCAGCAATCCGGCAGCGTTACTTGCAGCGAAGCAAACTTTGCTGCGTTCCGCTCTGGACGATTGGCGGGTAAGTCAGAGAAACTCCACAACGCTTATAGCTTTTCGATGTGGTTTCGCAATGAATTGCCAAATGACGTGAGACCGGTCACGGCGTACGTCTTTTCTCGTGGCCCCAACGGCGATGCAAAGGCACCAGGTGACCATTTGGGTATTTCTGGAACCTATCAACAAGAACATCTCGGGCGACTAATTTTTTTCAATGGCAACGCTAGGGATCAAGTCGTCGCTGGACAAACGGTAATCGCGCCGAGCACGTGGAACCACGTCGTTGTGATTCGCAATGAAACACATGTTCGGGTGTTTCTCAACGGGCAATCGAAACCGGAAATCGACGCAGAAATCGACACAACCACATCAGGAAGTCAAGAGATTTTCCTTGGCGCTCGCAATGATCAATTTGCTCCATTGCAGGGAAACATCGCGTACTTCAGTTTGTTCGATCGATCCTTGATCGATGTCGAAGCCAAGCAACTTCACACGGCGTCTGGGCAGACGGTTGGCTCACCCAAGCCCTTGGCAAATTCCGCACCAAGCCCTGCATCCGGCCCTCTGTCCGCCGAAGAGTCTCGCGCAAGCATCCATGTGCCGATTGGATTTCGGGTTGAACTCGTTGCGTCGGAACCTCAAGTGATCGACCCTGTCGCATTCGATTGGGATGCGTCGGGCCGGCTTTGGGTGGTAGAGATGTCGGACTATCCACTAGGGATGGACGGCCAAGGCAAACCTGGTGGACGCATTCGAGTTTTGGAAGATGCGGATGGCGACGGACGCTATGAAAAAAGCCATCTGTTCGCTGACGAGCTTAACTTTCCCACGGGTATCCTAACTTGGCGCGATGGAATCTTGGTCACCGCAGCACCACAAATTCTATACTTGCGGGACACGGACAATGATGGTGTCGCCGATCAACGCGAAGTCCTGTTCGAAGGTTTCAATCAAGGCAACCAGCAGTTGCGGCTGAATCATTTGAGATGGGGCCTCGACAATTGGGTTTATTGCGCCAATGGAGGTCATCACGCCAATCACGGACTTGGAACACAGGTCAAGTCCAATCGCAACGGCC
Organism: Planctomycetaceae bacterium; assembly: GCA_043775635.1. Lineage (GTDB taxonomy): Bacteria > Planctomycetota > Planctomycetia > Pirellulales > Pirellulaceae > UBA6163. The sequence continues at coordinate 24,568 of JAYVSE010000370.1, forward strand.
AGTCTTATGAAATCGGCAGTCACGATTTTCGCTTCAAGCCTGATTCCGGGGAACTCGAACTTGAGTCAGGGCCTTCGCAGTACGGTCGCAATCGCGATGCGTGGGGACACTGGTTTGGCACCCAGAACGCGAACCCGCTTTGGCATTACGTACTTGCTGATCGCTACCTGGCCCGAAATCCGTTTGTTCCAACCGCTCGCCCCATACAACACGTTGTTGGCCCAGGAAGCCCAGCAGTCACTCCAGCGAGCGCACCGGAAAAACGATTCCATAGTTTTGAACAGTCCGGAAGATTTACATCCGCCTGCAGCAGCATGATCTATGGTGACGCTTTGCTATTTGACACTAGCACGAACGCACACGCATTCACTTGCGAGCCATTTCACAATCTCGTTCAACATAACATTCTTTCTGACGTTGGAGTTAGTTTCGAGTCCGCGCGTCCAAACCAAGAAGGCGATTTTGATTTTTTCGCCAGCGAAGACCGCTGGTGTCGCCCCGTCATGGCTCGAACGGGACCTGATGGTGGCCTTTGGATCGCTGACATGTATCGCTACATGATTGAGCATCCCGACTGGCTGCCGGCTGAAGGCAAGGCAGAATTGTTACCGCATTATCGACTTGGTGATGAGCTAGGCAGGATCTATCGTGTGGTTCCAGATCGAGCGATGGCGAAGCCAACGTGGCCACTAGCGCATGCTGATCTGCCTCAACTGGTCGAATCTCTTGAGTTCTCTAATGATTGGCAGCGAGACAAGGCACAACAGATACTCGTGTGGAAGCAAGATCGCGATGCTGTGCCGCTGCTGGAAAAACTGTTTTTAAGCAGTACGACGCCACAAACTCGCGTTCAGGCACTTTGCACCTTGGATGGCCTCGATGCACTTTCACCGTTCTTCGTCATAACCGCGTTAGTAGACTCGCATCCTCGTGTTCGCGAGGTAGCGGTTCGCTTGGCAGAGAACCACCGCGAACCAGGCGTCGTCGAAGCGGTCTCAAGGTTGTCGCAGGACTCCGATATGAAAGTGTGCCTACAAGTCGCGTTATCACTGGGGCAATGGAACGATCCCTGTGCGGGCGAGTCGCTCGTTGTTCTAGCTTCACGATTCGGGGACAACCCATTTATGAATTCCGCGATTATGAGTTCCGCGATGGCACATTCCGACGTTTTCATCCAGGGACTAATAAACGGCAGCCCCAACGTTCTCTCGTTATTTCGCGATCCACTGTTACGACAATCCGTTGGACGTAATGATCAAACGACCATTGCGTCGCTGTTGAAAGATGTTCTCGTCGCAACCGATGACGAGCAGCACGTTGCTTTGGACGATTTGCTGCTTGCACTTCAAAGCGTTGGCGCGGACGTACATGCGATGGCGTTAGCAGCTCCGCAGGGAGCACTCGCACCTTGGGTCGTTAAACTCGACGCCGTACTCGACTCAATGTCAAAAATCGCAGCGAATGAATCCAACCGTAGCGATGAGCGAATCGCCGCTGCGAGATTGCTTTGTCGGGTCCCCAGGTATCAAGTCTCAGGCGTCGAGTTACTGTCTCAAATGCTCAAACCACAGGTAGACGCTTCTCTGCAATCGCAAGCGATCACAATGATTGCACAGAGTGGTATCGATTTGGTTCCGGCCGTGCTCGCGAATGCTTGGCCAGAATTGAGTCCCGATCTTCGCAGCCTTGCTGTCGACGCTTGGTTATCGCGAGAGTCTTGGACAACTGCTCTTCTCGATCAAATGGAAAAGCGTATGATCACGGCGAGCAACGTATCGCTGACTCAGCGTGCTCGTTTGCTGCAGCACCCGGTACCATCAATTGCTAATCGGGCCAAACTGATTTTTGATGAAGCCGGAAGCTCGACTCGAAAGGATGTCCTGCAGCGCTATCAAAAATCTCTCGAATTGCCTGCCACGGTGGGTCAAGGGCAACTTGTCTATGCGAGAGCATGCGCAAACTGCCATCGTCGTGGCGATAGCGGACACAATGTTGGGCCCGATTTAGCAACCGTTGTCAATCATTCCAAGGAAAAATTGCTGACGAATATCCTGGACCCGAATGCTGACATTCAACCGGGATATCAGGCTTATAGTTGCCTGCTAGAAAGCGGAGAAATCCTGGCTGGGCTATTGGCCAGTGAAACGACCAACAGCGTCACGATCAAGCAAGCCAATGGTGTCTCGCGAAGCATTGCGAGGCGAGAAATTGAACGACTTCAGAGTTCAAATTTGTCTTTCATGCCAGAAGGATTAGAAGCCACCATTTCGCCACAAGACCTGGCTGATCTGCTCGCATTTCTTCAGCAACCAATTCCAATGGAAGCCGGGAAATAGACGCCGGCGAATTACATGACAGTATCCGAGATTGAGGTTGAGTATCAACGGCGGAACGACGCGATGTCGCCCGCAGAGCGACTGGCTCGTTCCGCAGCGATGCTGGCTTGGATCCGACAGCAGATCGCATTGCAGATCAAACGTGAATATACTGATGTCCTATCGCCCGAAGAATTAAAGCTGCGAGTGGCTTTGAGACTCTATCAAGACGAACCAGAAGTCGTGAAGCTGATCGAACAAGGTTTACAACTTGTTTCCCGTTGAAGCGTTCCAGAATACGATCGAAAAGTTCAGGCGAATTGCCGAGTTGCTCGGCCTTCGATTTCACCTCACTGGCGGTGCGATTAGTTCGGCATACGGGGAACCAAGATTGACTCAGGTTTTCCAGAAATTTATTTGCCTATCGTCTCCAGAATTGACGCTGCGTTATCGAAGCTCATCTGGATCGACAAAGGCAGCCATCGAAGCCGCCGTGATTTTCGCAGCATGTATCGAAACTGCTCGCCGAGCCAACGAGAGACGATTCGCAAGGTTGCAGATTCGCTGGACCTCGCCGAACTGATGGAGTTCGTATTGCTTGAATCGGATGAGATTCGTTGAACTAGTTTAGTTAATGATCCAAACATCGAATCAAAACAATGCCCCGCTTCAATGCTGGGATTTGATCGTAGTGGGATTCGCCAGAATTCCTCAGCACACTAAAACGTTGGGAATTCTAGCGAATCCCACTACACAAAACGTTCTGCCCCAGCAACGAA
>JAYVSE010000371.1:0-7557 GCA_043775635.1 Planctomycetaceae bacterium
ACTCGTTAAACCGCGTGCCCATCGGGCCGCGTGTTTTGACGCAAACGCGCGGGGCGATGCCCACGCGGTTAAACTAAGAAACTTGTGCACGGGTGCTTAACGATCGTGTGATACGTGTCGCCCTCATTCATGAAAAAACAAAGTCAATCGCCTCTGATTGGTGTCATTACGGTATCTGATCGTGCATCTACGGGCCAATACGAAGACCGGGGTGGTCCCGCGATCATTGAATACCTGACGCAGGCTCTGTTGACACCATGGACGGCGGAGCGTCGCTTGATTGCCGATGACCGCAATCTAATAGAGACAACATTACGCGAGCTATCTCAGATCGGTTGCTGTTTGATCGTTACAACGGGAGGAACGGGGCCCGCGATTCGCGATGTGACGCCCGAAGCGACCGCAGCGGTATGTGAAAAAATGCTACCTGGCTTCGGCGAACAAATGCGGCGCGCATCTTTGGAGAAAGTACCCACGGCGATTTTATCTCGTCAAACCGCAGGAATCTGTGGTGCCTCGCTCGTGATCAATTTGCCTGGGCAACCCAAGGCAATCGCTGAATGCTTAGATGCCGTTTTCGCAGCGGTGCCTTATTGCATTGACTTACTCGGTGGTCCATTTCTTGAAACGAACTCAGCCGTGTGCGCCGCGTTTCGTCCCAAACCAAAGCCTTAGCTAAGGTTTAGCACTTTTCGAGAGGCGAAGCCGCTCATAGTAGAACAATTGTCCTCAATTGTTCCGTGAGTGCGCTCGATCCAGGTTATCAAACATTTGAGGACAATTGTTCTACAATGGCTGCTAGCCTGTCGCATTGAAAATGACAGGCTGGCAGCCTATCCCACGGTCGAGCGATCGCGGGTCCACCATCGTACTAACAGCGAATCGATTATTAACTGCCCGACATGAAACAAGATCATCGGTAAGACGCTCACACCGCCATCAAGCGCCAATTGCAATCCAACCATGAGCGTTTTTTGACCGCATGCGATTGCAGTGCCAAGTTGTTGTGGTCGTTGCGCCCCCACGAACGCTGCCGCGTAGAAACCGATTCCGACGGCAATCAAATGAATCACCCAGGCATAGATTGCCGTCTGTGTGACGGCCGCTATCGAGTAGGCCTGGCCAGAGGTCAAGCGTTCGGCTGAAATCACTGATCCCAGTAAGACCATGGCTAAGATCCCCAGTTGCGCAATCGTCGAAATTGAAATCTTGTGTTTATCAGCCCAGCTTGCGAACCCTATCAACCGCAATAATTGCCCTCCGCAAAGCGGAGCGACGACCATCAGAAACAGCCCTTGCATTTGACTGCCTAAGTGGATTCCGACCGTTTGGCCAAGCATCAACCAAATCCCAATCGGTGCGACTAAAAAACAGCAGAGGTTAGTCACCACAGTTGTCACCATCGCAATGGAATCATCCCCTCCGGCCGACCTTGTCCAGACCGAAGCAGACGCTAGCGTGCAGGGAACCAACGACGCGACGATCAGCCCGCCTGCCAAGTCGCTTGGTAAGAACCAGATCGCGGGCCATGCTAGCAAAGGCACAACAGCGATATTGATCAGAATTGCGATCAGCGACGGGTACGGTTGGCGAATGCTACGGAAAACGCTTTGGGGCTGAAGGGTCCACCCCATTAGAATCATCACGAAGAACAGGATTCCATTGCGAAGCGGCGCGGAGTTAGCGATCGGGCTAAGCGGTTCGGGCAACGAAAACCCTACGGCTAAGCAAATTGCCAATAAAAGCAGGAACCATTGCCGAGAAATCGTTCGCCACACGTCGCAGATTACCCAATCGCCCTATCGGCAAAAATTGTGTGAAACTAAGATCAAGTAAAGCATCTTTTGACTTTCAATGTTTCTTTGTTTCTAAAAAACTCTTCTGCAAAACTGCCCGTTATGCTGCGCTATTGGACCGCCGGAGAATCGCATGGTAAAGCACTGCTAGCGCTGGTGGATGGATTTCCAGCCGGTATGGAGCTCGACGAAGCGCCCATCAACGTTGAATTAGCTCGACGCCAAGGCGGGTATGGACGTGGTAATCGTCAGCGGCTGGAAACCGATACGGTCGACGTAATCAGCGGCGTTTGGCACAGCAAAACACTCGGCAGCCCGATCGCGCTACAGGTCATCAATCGGGACTACAAGCTTGAGCGACTCAAGGAACTTGAACGGCCTAGGCCTGGCCATGGCGACTTGACGGGTGCCGTCAAATATCTCGGCAGTATTCGTGGTGTACTGGAACGAGCCAGTGCGCGAGAAACGACAGTCCGAGTTGCGGCGGGTGCGTTGGCCAAACAACTGCTTTCCCATTTTGGGATCGAGACCATCGGTTACGTCACTGAATTGGGAGGCGTTGCCATTCCAGTGCCACCCGGTACCGTTGCGGAGCACCGTGAACTGCGAGATCAATCGGTGATCTATGCACTGGACCCAAGCCGTAACGATGAGTTTAAGGAGTTCATCGATCGAATTACTGACGAAGGCGATACGCTTGGCGGAATCGTCGAGGTCCGTGTGGAAGGGTTGCCCTTTGGATTGGGAACGCACGCGCAGTGGGATCGTAAGCTGGACGGGCGTTTGGCCCAAGCGGTGATGTCGGTGCAAGCCATCAAAGGTGTTGAAATCGGGATGGGGTTCGCTGCCGCAAAACTACCGGGCAGCAAAGTTCATGACCCGATTGAATTCGATGCCTCACAGGCTAATACTGCCTCGCTAGGCTATCGTCGTCCAAGCAATAACGCAGGCGGGTTGGAAGCTGGCATGACCAACGGCCAGCCGCTAGTGATTCGCGCGGCAAAGAAACCGATCGCGACGCTTCGCAAGCCATTGGAATCGATCAACTGGGAAACAAAGGAACCGCAACGTGCCGTCTATGAACGTAGCGATGTGTGTGCCGTTCCAGCGGCCAGCGTGATCGTTGAAGCCGTCGTTGCATTTGAAATGGCGGTTGCGCTAGTGGACAAGTTTGGCGGCGACAGCATTGCGGAAATGAAGGCCAGGTACGAGCTGTTTCAAGAAATGGCACGGAAGGTTTGACAGGCGGCGAACTAAACTCGCTCGCCTACTTTAATCGGAGAATGCAAGGATGCATGAACGAACTCGACGCGCCGTATCTCGGCTGTTGTTCGTACTCGTCTGTGCAATACCGACGATCGCGACCGTCATGCTCGTACTGGTTACGTTCACACCTTGGTTTGCAAACTACCGTCGAGATTCCTTAGAGCGTGAGCTATCGCTTCGAATTGGCTTAGCGGTTGAGATCGATACGGTTGAGTACCCAGCGCCGGCTGCGATCCGACTGACTGGAGTACGCCTGCTTGAACCGGAGACTCGCACCGAGATCGCCAAGGTTCGTATGGTTACATGGGTAGTCACCGATGCGAAATCAGCATTGCAGCTTTTGCAACCCGAGATTGAATCCTCCATGTTGCCGTTTGTATGGCAAGTAATCCACGGCCGATTTCTTTGCCAACCCGAGTTGACCGTCCGTCCTATACGGATCGCCGCCAATGATCTGACAATTCACAGCCGTGCGGGCTCAACAACGCTTCAAGATGTGGATTCATTCCTGCGTCCCGTAAGCGGTGGCGTCGAAGCGGTTGTCCAATGCGTGCCAGCGGGGCGTCCGGATCGGTCACCGGTGCATATCTCTGTGATGCGAGACCGGACCGGTTCAATGCCCACAACCGACTGGACGATGAAGACTGGAGACGTGCCTTTGATGTGTTCCGCGATCGCTGACTATTTTCCTGCGATGCGAGTGCTGGGGCCTGACGCAACTTTCATGGGGACAATGCGTTGGCGAGTATCTGATCAGGATTGGTCCCTTGACCTCGGTGGCTCTTATTTCGACGACGTTGACATGGCCGAGGTGATGCGGGGCACACGACATCGACTAACAGGCCGAGTAGGCCTCCGACTAGAACGCTGCTTGGTCGAACCAGGCAGCAAATTTGACGTCGCCGGAACATTGATTGGCGGGTCGGGATATGTAAGCCAATCGTTGCTAAGAGCATTGCATTCGCAGGTGGGGTTTGATGTTGCGCCAGCGATTGAAGGTGACAAGCGAGACTGGCCTTACGAAACGCTGGCCCTACGATTTGATTTGTTTGGACCAGACATGACACTTAGCGGTGTGTGTCATCGCCAGCGGGGACTGGAAGGACTCGCACTTGGGACCGTATTCGCAAACAATGGACGAGGGTTCTGTGAAAGCGTCGACGGTCGGCAGACTTGGGTAGGACTGGTTCGCGCCTTATGGCCCAGCCAAACCGATTTGCTGCCAATTTCAACGCAAACGGCATGGTTGTTCAAGTTTCTACCGGCCCCAAAACCAGTATTTTTAGAGGACGACTCCAATGTTGAACCTCCGCGAGTTACCGATGCTGGCGCACTTCGTGATACGCCTTCAATTAGCCAGCCGTAATCAAATTTTTTGACCGGACGGGACAATGGTCCCATCCTACGTAGCTTGGGGCCATTGCCCCGAGTAGATGCGGCCCCTAATTCCTGCGCGCTAATATGTTCATCGCCGATTGGTGGGCTAACAAGCTGTCGCGATAAGTACATCATGACTTGCGGTTTTTCAGTTTCTGAGATTTCGTTTGAACAATCGCACAAAAGAATGGCTTTTGACTCTGCCGCCTCCTTTCAATCGCACAGATCGAAATTTATTGCCACGTTCTCAAAATTCTTTCTATACTAGCCATTTGACGTACTAAAAGTGACACTTCTCGTTGATCGCCAGTAACTGGTTGCGAGACTTTGCCTGGCAACCAAATGTCCTACAGGTGCCGCCTGCCGATAATCGGAACGTAAACATTCCAGTTTTTGGAAACAGGAGGCAGAGCCTCCAAGACATTCTCGTTCCCTGGCAGAGCCAGGGAACGAGAATGCTACGTACTGGCGATCAGCGAAAATGCACTTAAAGTTGATGTTTTGTTACTTCCTCCATCGAAAACGCTGCTATGTGGCACGAGCGCCTGCCAATTCGACCTCGCCTTTCGGTTAATCGTACCGGAAAATGCACGCTGGCTACTCGCCGGGTTGGATTCGAGACTCTTGAAAAACGAGCGATGCTGATTGCAGAAGCTGAGCCGTTCAACCTTTCAAAGTCGTTTCAAATCGCCGGGCTCGTGGGAGTTCCCACCGCGAGCTTTAACTGGGGCGATGGCTCGCAACCCTCGATCGTTGCGATAACCGGTGGAGCCACCACCGGTTCTATTAAGATTCGCTTTGATTATTCGCTCGACACGACAGGATTCGTCGCTAGCAGTAGTCGGCGAACACTGCTTGATGCCGCAGCCGCAATGGTAACCAGTCGCATGAGTGACAACTTGACTGCGATTCAACCGTCCGGAAGCAACACTTGGACAGCCAGTACATTACACCCAGTGACGAATACAATCGTAAACTTCCCGAATCTAAAAATCGCGGCCAACGAAATCGTTGTTTATGTCGGGGCGCGTGAACTTGGTGGTAACCAACTTGGCGTGGGAGGCCCCGGTGGTCTCGGTGCCAATGGAGACGTCAATTGGCTAAACACCGTGGCTGGTCGCGGACAAGCAGGTGCACTTGCATCCCCGAAGACAGATATTGGGCCTTGGGGTGGTACGCTCGCGTTTGACATCACAACGAATTGGTTCTTCGGATTAGATCAATCAGCTTTGCAGCCTGGGCAGCAAGACTTTGTAACGGTTGCAGCACACGAACTCATGCACTTGCTCGGCTTCGGCACTGCCGAGTCATGGACCAACTTAAAATCAGGGGCCACGTTCACAGGCCCCAAATCACGCGCAGCTTATGATGCTGGTGGTAATGTGCCGTTGAGTGCCGATGGTAGCCATTGGCGTGAAACCGTTACGGATGCGGGTCGCCCAACAATCATGGGGCCGGTCATTGACTCTGGCGAAAGAGACACATTAACCGGACTCGATCTCGCCGGCTTGGATGATATTGGCTGGGATTTTGGCGATATAAATGCAAACATCAGCGCTTCACATATCTATGCCGACAACGGTACCTATCCAATTACCGTGACGTACCGTGGCAGTACGGTTGGCCTGTTCACCGATACTGCAACGGCGAATATCACCAATGCCTTACCGACGCTGGCGGTGGCTGATAATCAATCGGTGAAACGCGACCAAGTGCTAAATCTTACGAACATTGGCAGCATTCTCGACCCAGGATTTGCAAACCCCGCTGCCTCTCCCCCAACGTCTGAAACATTTAAGTTCACGGTCAACTGGGGCGACGGTACGACACTGGATACCGGCGACGCAACGATTGACCGTATTGGGAATGTGACGGCTCCAACGCTTGCATCATTCAATGGATCGCATACCTATTCATCAACAGGCACATTTACTGTCACGCTCGCTGTTACCGATGACGATCAAGGCACTGTCCAAAAAACCTTCCAAGTGGCAGTCACAACACAGCCTCAGCTTAGCCTTGAACTGAACCGGACTTCGATCTCTGAAAATGCTACCGGCGAAGCTGCAACCTTGACGATCCGACGGACTGCTCCGGCGGCGACTAGCGAAATCACTATAAACCTTGTCTCAAGTGATACTTCCGAAGCAACCATTCCGACGTCAATTGTCATCCCTGCAGGAGAGCTAAGCGTCACGGTTCCGGTCTCGGCCGTTGATGATGCAATTCTTGATGGCACGCAACAGGTAACGCTAACGGCCTCAGGTGCTGGGCTTCTGAGCGGTACAACGAGCCTCTCCGTCACTGATTTGGAGGAATTAGTTGCGTCTTTCACAGCAGCGGCGATATTTGAAAATGCAGCGGCGAACTCATTCTTTTTAACGGTCACTCGCCCTGACAATGGCGCAGCCGTCACGATTAACATTAGCGGAAACGTACCTACCGAACTTAACGTTCCCACGACCGCAACGATTGAAGCGGGAAGTCGCGAAGTTCGTATTCCAATTGAACCTATCAACGACACAGACCCAGAAAAATCTCTATCGCTCGTCTATCAAGTGACCGCGACAGGCTATGTTAGCGACGAAGGCACTCTGGTTTTGATCGATGATGAACCACCACTATTTCAGAATTTAACCGACCGATTCGATGTGGATGGGCGTGGGGATGTATTGCCGCTCGATGCGCTACGTATTATCAACCTGCTCGCTCGCCGCAAGCAGAACTTTGATCTGGACCCTGAAACAGAAGTCCCTAACGGTGTCTTTCCCGATGTCAATGGTGACTACCGAGTCTCCGCTTTAGACGCCTTGCAAGTCATTAACGAAATTGCCAAACGGCTTCGCCGGGCGAGTACGTCCGGCGAAGAGAAAAGCGACATCATTGTTGCCGCTCCGCAGCTTGAAAATCGAAATCGAGCAACGAGCAGTGTCGATGCAACGGTGGATTCGGCAATCACACAACTGTTTTAATCCTCGCTCCGACTAATTCGATTGTCCGAGATCGACCCCAATGGCCACGGGAAGCCGCTTAGATACTAGCATTCGACGAGGAGCAGGTCGCCGTTGCTTTTCCGGTTTGAATTGAATCAGCAACTCTTGTTTGTCGTGTTTGATAC
>JAYVSE010000372.1:0-6278 GCA_043775635.1 Planctomycetaceae bacterium
CAATCTCGCAATCATGTTGATAATTGGTTTGCTGCGTTTCTTCTTCATGGCCAGCGATTTGTTTCTGAAGCTGATCAATTGTCTTGTCTTGCGATTCGCCTTTAGCAACCCAGCCAGCGATTAACAGGGCATCATGGTCGCGCGTTTGGACATGTACAGACTCAGCCGTTCGAAGTGCATCTTGTGACTTTGCCAACGCTTGTGAAACTTGAGTTTCTCGCGATTGAGCTTCTTCAAGTTTGCTGGCAAGTTGTTTTTGGAAGTGAGAATTCGCTTTGTCGTAAGACTTGCGATTTGCTACCGAGTCTGCGAATGTGACATGACTTTTAGCTGCGCCTAATTCGCGCGGCTGCGTGCCACCGTAATTCAAGGTTTCGCTCGAATTAGTCGGATGGCTGGGCGATTCTGCATCAAGCCACCACATGTGTCGACTCCATCATCAGTTCCCGGCACCTTTTGAAGCCGACGGTACGAATGCTTTGCACCAACGTACCTAACGACACATATTTCCCGCTCAGCGTTTGCTTCGATAGCATTGGCGTGCTAGCGATGAATCGTTAGCTCTAATGGCGTGCCATCGGTAAGAGTATCGGCGCGCATCGCATAGAAATTGAACCGCGTGGGCCATTATCAACTGAACGGCACTTTTTGGACACTTCTCGCTGATCGTGGGTATTCAGCATTCTCGTTCCCTGGCTCTGCCGGCTCTGCCCGACGTCGTGAACGATAATTTAGGGTTCAACGAGGCCGGACGGCTCACGCCGTACCGCTAAAACGCTCCGCGTTCTGTTTCCAAAAACTGGCATGATTCCGTTCAGTGAATCGGCAGGCGGAGCCTGCAAGACCGTTGGTTGCGAGGCAGAGCCGTCAGAGCCTCGCAACCAGTTACTGACGATCAGCGAGAAGTCCACGCTTTTTGGTTAGTTAGTTTGTGAGCTTGTAAGCCATCAACTTGTCTTGCTCGCGGAGATACATCAAGCCTCCTGAAATCACCGGCTGTGACCATGACTGGCCCTGTTGAAACGCAGGCTTAAAGGTCTTGACGACATCAAACTTTTCGGGCGTTGCCTTAGTCAAAATAACCGTTCCGTCTTCACGGCGGTAAATGATATGACCGTCCGCATACAGAGTGCTTGTCTCACCATTGCCTGCCGCACGCTCTGGCCCCCATGATCTATCGCCGGTCAGCATTTCGATGCAAATCGGCTTGCCGTCGCCATTGCCGTGCCCACAATAGATGTGACCATCAAACAAAGTCATCCCACCATGTTTGTGCTGCAAATCTTTGCTTTCTAGCCAATAAACTTCCTCCGCCTTGACACCACCTTTTCCGTCGGAAACGAGTTTGAGTAGTGCGGACCCCGTGTTGTATCCCGTACTAGTAAACACCATATCCCCATCGACAATTGCGGTTGGAATGTTCGCTGTATCGTTGCCAACACGACTGTACTTCCACAGCAACTTTCCGTCGGATGCGCGGACGCCAATCAGACCTTTGCCAACCAATTGGATGTATTGGCGAACACCGGCTCCTTCCGAAATCACGGCTGATGCATAGCCAGCGCCATCGTTCAAATTATTCCCTTGGCCATCATCGCTGCCTTGCATCGCACATGCCCAGATATTGGCTCCGGTCTTTTTATTAAGCGCAACAACCATTGCATCGGGTCCTCCAGGCGTGCAAATGACTTTGTCGCCATCAATCAGCGGTGATTCAGAATACCCCCAGCCGCTCATCATCTTGCCTTTGAACTCATCGAAAGAACGACGCCAAATGATCTTTCCATCTTTACTGTTCAAGCAAACGATCGCACCGTCGCTGCTGACGACGTACAAGTTCGCCCCATCGACCGTTGGTGTCGAACGGCTGCCGTCGTAGCCATGCTGGGGAGCTTTATCGCTGATCGCACTTGTCCAAACCACTTTGCCAGTTTTGGCATCGATGGCAACGACGGATTGATTGTCACCGATATTTCCCGTGGTGAAGATGCGGTTGCCGACAACGGACACGGCGGCATAGCCTGAACCTAAACCTTCTGCGGTCCAAGCCAACGGTGGGCCGTTGTTACCCCAAGTTCCGAACAAGCCGGTCTCCGATGATCGATTGGCGCGATCGGTGCCGCGCCACTGAGGCCAATTATCCGCTTGTGCGGCTCGGCAAATTGAAAACGCAACAACCGCCACGAACACGCAGGTCCAAACTCGAATCATCGTCAATCTCGCTTCTAATGTCTTGCAAAGGTGGGAACGTAAAAGTCAATGGGGAAACTATGGTGATCGATTGACAGCAGACACTGCATCGCAGATCTGATCAAAGTAAATCGGCAATCTATTGTAAGGGTTGGGCATCACATGATCAGTAATGAAAATATTGGCAGCGCCGCGGCGCTGCATCGCTGTTATAAGCTGTGGTGACCAAGTGGGCTGGCTATGTACGATATGAACAACGTTCGCTGGTGACAAGAAAGGTTTTACGGCGGCGGGTGCGGCATCGCGATATTTTTTCGCATCATTTTCAAAAACAACGATCCGCTCCATTGCCGTTGCGTAGGCCCGCAAGGCACTTTCCGTTATTGGCGGTTGAACTTCGCCAATTCCTGGATTGCTAACCGTGGCAACAGGTTTGCCACCATGATGCTTGATGGCCGACAGAGCATAATCGTGAAGTTGTCTGTAATATGTAGCGGTATTCAAGCTGGATGATGTCTCGTCAAAAAAAATACCGGAGACATACCCCGCGTAAAAACCCGTCGCATAAATATCGATATCCTTTTTGATATCGTCAATCGAGCGTTTGCCATAGCTTGATGTGACGTAACCCAGCACGCGAAACGCTTGAACATCGGCCAGTGGGCCAACGCCAGCTTCGGTTAGATAGTTAGGATCCCTGGTGGTACCTGGGCCGCTTGCGGGATTAAAAATAATATCGATCTCAAGGCCATCAGGTCGATTTTTGCTTAATTCGACGAGCCGAGACCACATCGTCTTACCGTCGTCATTGGCAGGATTTGCGTAGGCGGGAAATAGTATTCTCAACCTTGGTTGCTGAGCGGTAGTCGGCTGAGCAGCAGGTTGCGGAGCAGCAGGTTGCGGATTGCTCTGCGCGGTCGCTCGCGACATCGTAAGAACAACACATGCCATACAACCGACAAATGCGATAAACGTTGTCTTGTTTCTCAATTCATAATGCAAGATCGAACTCCCGGACAATTTTCTGCAGGGCTGGTCGCAACCGCGACGTAGTGGTTTCACAAGACACGGCGTCCGTAAAAAAACGACAACAGCCCATACACGTTCGGATTGTCACGTTTTTCCGCAAAGTTTGCCACCCTAGTACAAGCCACCCTAGTCACTACCACCCCGGTAGAACAAGCATGTCGACAGCCACAACTGCCAATCCAGTTTCGCAACGCTCTCCAGGAACGACGGATCATTCATCGCCGAGCCTAGAACTTTTCTCTCAATTGCCAAACGAAAACACAAGCGATCCTAGCCTATCCGTGGTCAAGGCTTCGCAATGGCTACGAGTTTTGCATTTGGTAAACGGCGAACATTTTGCCGGTGCCGAGAGAGTGCAATCGCATCTTGGACGTTGTTTGCCTCAGCTTGGTGTGTCTGCGGATTTTGCGTGCATCAAACCAGGGCGTTTTGCCGACGCAGTCGACGCTGCGGCGGGCTCATGGGGGATCGCATATCGATTTCCGATGCGTAACCGCTTTGACTTGTCGATTGTTCCCGCCGTTTTACGAGCCGTTAAGTTCGGCAAATACGAAATTTTACATGCCCATACGCCACGTACCGCAATGATCGCAGCGATCGTCGCGAGGCTTGCGGGAGTTCCCTGGATCTACCACGTTCACAGCCCCGCAGCGCGAGACTCAGCGAAACGATTCAGCAATTGGTTCAATGCAACGACAGAGCGATTATCGCTTCGCAGTTGCTCGCATTTGATCACGGTATCCGACAGTCTGCGGTGCGAGTTAATGAAGAGGGGAGAAAGCGAAAACCATGTCACCGTGGTCCGTAACGGCGTGCCAGGTGTCTGCTATGACCGCGAACGCTTTCCACAGGTCGGCGGACGCTGGACGTTTGGTTTAGTCGCGTTAATGCGCCCCCGCAAAGGTCTTGAAGTCGCATTGGACGCGATCGCTATCCTGCGAGCGGACGGACTTGATGCACGCCTTCGATGTATCGGACCGTATGAAACGGATCCCTATCGGCGGCGAATTGAATCGCAAATCGATGCGCTTGGGATACGGCGATATGTGGAACAAACCGGCTTCAAGAGCAATGTGCCAAAAACGCTGGCACAACTTGATGCGATGTTGTTGCCAAGCCTCTTTGGCGAAGGGTTGCCGATGGTCGTGCTGGAAGCAATGGCGTCGGCGCTGCCGATCATCGCCACTAAAGTTGAAGGCACCCCGGAAGCCATTCGCGATGGACAAGACGGGTTGCTGGCCGAGCCAGGCTGTCCTAAAAGCCTTGCGGAAAAGATGCGAGCCATGATGGTAGGCGAAGTGGCATGGCATCAACTCGCAAACTCAGCATGTAAACGCCATGCGGAGCATTTCAGTGATCGCGCGATGAGCGAAGGGATCGCGAACGTCTACCGATCCATTCTTCATTCCTAGTTGGACAGCGTCAACTAGCGGATGAAACAATGTTATTTGCCGTGATTTTTGCAATCGTGAGCGGCAAGGCGCTAGCCGCCGGTTCCGCCGTGATTTACCGGCGGCTAGCGCCGGCTTGCGCCTTGCGGCTCACAGATATCCGTTTGCCTGTTTCAGGATCAACGGAGACTGCTTTGCATTCGCCAAACAGCCGGGTGATCTCGGCGACGTGTTCGTCGCTCAGTTCCTTGCGTTTGCTACCAAGGCTCTTCCGCATCTTCTGCCAGAATCCGCTGGCGTCGATCAGTTGCAGCTTGCCTTTGCGATGCGCCGGTTTGCGGTTGCTTAGGATCCAAACATAAGTGCTGATCCCGGTGTTGTAGAACATGTCCACGGGCAGGCCGATGATCGCTTCCACGAGGTCGTTTTCTAATACGTACCGCCGAATCTCGCTTTCCCCGCTGCCAGCGCCACCAGTGAACAGCGGCGAACCATTGAGCACGATACCGATCCGGCTGCCGCCATCTTTCGCTAGACGCATCTTGGAAATCAGGTGCAGCAGAAACAGCAGCGAACCATCGCTGACTCGCGGCAAGCCGGGACCGAAGCGACCGTTGAAACCCTGCTGCTCGAATTCCTTCCTGATTTCCTTCTCGATCTTCTTCCACTCAACACCGAAGGGAGGATTAGACAGGGAGTAATCGAAAACCTTTCCGAGCAAGCCATCGTTGGAAAGCGTGTTGCCCAGGATGATGTTGCCGATGTCTTGCCCTTTGATGAGCATGTCGCCTTTGCAGATCGCGTAGGACTCGGCGTTCAGCTCCTGCCCATACATCACTAGCCTCGCGTCCGGGTTGAGCGTCGCCAAATACTCTTCGCCGACCGACAACATGCCGCCCGTGCCAGCCGTCGGATCGTACATCGACCGCACCACACCCGGCTTCGTGAGGGCCTCGTCATCTTCGATGAACAACAGATTGACCATCAGCCGAATCACCTCACGCGGCGTGAAGTGTTCACCCGCTGTTTCATTGGAAAGCTCGGCGAACTTGCGAATCAGTTCCTCAAACACATGCCCCATCTGATCGTTGCTGACCGCTTCCGGGTGCAAGTCGATATTGACGAACTTTTCAGCCACCAAATACAGCAGCCCCGCCTTGGCCAGCCGATCGACCTGCGTGTGGAAGTCAAAGCATTCAAAGATGTCGCGCACGGAGGGCGAGAATGCTTGGATTTAGGCGAACAGGTTTTCCTTGATGTGGTCCTGATCGCCCATCAGCTTCTTCATGTCGAGCGGAGAAGTGTTGTAGGATAACTGCCCAGACTTCCGGAGCAGAAACGGTTCCGGGTTAAGGCCCGCGGCTTCTCGCTTTTCCAGCTCTTTGAGAACACCGGCCTTTGTGCCTTCAAGTACACAATTCAGTCGCCGCAGGACGGTAAAGGGCAAAATGACTTTGCCGTATTCGGATTGCTTGTAGTCGCCACGCAGAAGGTCGGCCACCGACCAAATAAAGGAAGAAAAGTTGGGTTCGGTCACGTTGAAGATAGGTCAGGGCTCGGAGTTGCTAAAACTAGTGCTCCGAGAATTAAATAACCTTGCTTGGCGATTTTGTCGTTAAACCGTGTGGGCAACGCCCCGCGCGAGGCTCGCGGCCCGTTGGGCACGCG
>JAYVSE010000373.1:0-15557 GCA_043775635.1 Planctomycetaceae bacterium
TCTCCGAACTCGCAGCGACAGCGCTGCGAGCTGCGAGTTCGGAGAACACGCCTACAATCAAGCATCAAGCTGATGTAAGTAAAATTCTCCTGAGGCCAAGCTTTCCGTTGCGAGCTGCACTAAATGCGCATGGTGCGTAAACAGAATCACTTGAGTCTTGAGAGATAACTCAGACAGTATCCTCAACGTAGCCGCAGCGCGAGGATCATCGAATTGGATCAGGCAATCGTCAACGATCAGTGGAATCGGCTTGTGATTACGAAGATGGACCTCGAGACTCGCGATTCTCATCGCAAGGTAAAGGGCGTCTGCCGTTCCATCGCTCAACCGATTCGCAGGGACCAGTGCCTTGTCGCGTTGCTGAACGGCGAAAAGTGTCGGCTTGTCGCTGTCATCAAAGTCAACATGAAGTGACGCGTACTGGCCACAAGTCATGCGACAGAAATATTCCTTGGCTCGATCGACCACAGAACCTTCGTTTTTCCCGCGATAGTAATCGACCGCTCTCGAAAGCACCTCCTGAGCAATCGTCAGTGTTGCGTACTCGTTGGCTTGGCGTCGAATTCTCGCAAGCAAGTTCTGTTGCTCTTGGAGCAGCGTTGCTGCCCGCGCGCTACCATCCAGACTCGCAACTTCAGCATCAAGTACTCCGAGACTTCTTTGCTGTTCAACCAATGCGGCCTCGCGTTTCTCAATCTCAAGGCGTAAGTCGTCGATCTCGTTCCCAAGCAAGGCACCATCATACTTCGATGCCTCCAATTCAAACTGCTCGATCGAATCGTTGCCCGCGTAAATACGCAATTGTGTCTCTACGATGGTCAGCTCGCTGGACAACTGACGACGCAAGTCCGACGCGCGTTCGCATTCCACCAACTGTTCGACGGACTCACACGCTGCTTCGTTGCAAAGGGACTGCAACTCTGCGTCAATGCCTGCTCGTTCGGTTTCAAGTTGTCTTTTCTCTTTGCTTGATTTCTGCAATTGCTCCATGAGCGCTTCTTGATGGTGTTGATTCGCCAGTTGTTGCTGCAATTCCCTTACCATTAACGCAGTCTGGGCGACTTCATCCTGGTTGGCATTGTTTGTCGCGAAGGTTGGATCGCACTGCCTCGACACCTGGAAAACAGCTTCTCGGAATGATACTTGTGACTCCCGCATTTGGTTCAGCTCGCTATCGATGGCGAAAAGCTCACGACGCAATACAGCGATTTCGTTGACACAGCGCAGCATCAAGTCAATTGAATCGGGGGTTACCTGTCCAAGAGCCGCCAATGGCTCAACCACCGACGTCCAACGAGCGTGCCATGCATCGACCTGCTTACTGGCCACGTCGATGGCAATTTGTGACCTTTCGAGTTCTTCGGTTGCAGACTTGGCTTGTTGTTGCAACGCTTGGTATGAAGCTTCTTGCTCGATGAGTTCAGCACGTCGATTGACGGCATTCGCGAATAAATTCAGCAGATCCGCGCTGTCTGGGTCGAGTTCACCTTGCGATTCATTGTTCGGTTCATCGTGTGGTTCCAATGCTGCAAACAACGGCAATTCACTACGCTTTTTCGACGGTGAAGCGTGACGATGTTTAGCCAATTCGGGATTGGCTAATTCAATGGCACCGCGAAGGTGACTAGCAGCCTGTCGTACCGCAGCGGTTGCCAGTCGTAGTTCGACGCAGTTCTCACTAAGTTTTGCCGCACCGTCAACTAGCAGTGTGTGAGTTTCGCGCCAGTCTCGCATTTCCGCGATATCGCCTGGGGTAACGCCAATGCCCGACCACAACGACTTCCACTCTTGCAACACGACTTGCAGCTTTTCTTCTGACTGTTGTTGAGCGTGGAGCAATGCGGTAACTTTGGCATCATTTTCTTGCAGCGATCGCTCGTCTTGTTTCTTGCGGAGCACATGATCATGGTGATCATGAAGCAACGTATGAAGGCGATCAATTTCTAGAACCGCATCACGAAGTTCGATCGCTTGCTTGGGGGATTGCGAGCGGCCACTGGTCGCTGCGTCCAGCAAATCACTGAGCAACGAATCGCGAATTTGTCTTGCCGAGTCCAGGTCGGCGACATCGGGAAGCGATATCGCGGACTTATGAGAATCGATTCTCGCTTGAATAATCGATCGGTCAGCAATTGCTTGCTGGTGTTGGTGGCTGCGAGCGCTAACCATTCGCTGAATTTCTTCGATCGATTCCTCTGCAAGCACCAGCGATGAATCGCTTGGTATGTGCAATTCAAGGGCCTGCTCCACCGTCCCATCGAAGCCAAGCAATTGGTGTAGCAATCGATTTACTTTGTCACGGAGCGAAACCACTTGTGCCCTGGCGCGCGACTCCGCGGCGAGCAGTTGCTGCGGATTGCCAGTCGAACGAATCGCTTCATCCAAAACGGCAGGCGCGACGGTGCGGATTCCGAGTCGAAGCTGCTGTTCGAGTTTTCGATGGATTTCTGACGTTCGATTCAACTGCTCCGATGCATGACTGTATCGCTGCATCACACCGCTATACTGATTGGTGAGGGCACGGATTTCTGCCTGCGTCGCGTCACTGAGATGCATCGATTCGAGTTGCTCTGTTATTGACGGCGTGCCGCCACTCACTTGAGTGCCATCGAGACCTTGATGCAAGTCGTCGATTTCTCGCAGGATCTGAGCCCTGCGAGTCTCCTTGGCCGCAATCGATCGCGTTGTTTGTTCATATTGGCCACTGTTACGATTGAGCCGCTCAATCGCTGGCTCCTGTTGTATCCAACGATCATCAAGTTTAATAACGCTCAGCCTACCTTGAAGCTCACTAAGTTCAGCTTTCAATCGATTGATCTGGGTATCAGTATTGATTCGTCGTGAATTCAAATCGCGACGGATATTCGTGAAGCTGGTGTCCAGCAAAATCGCGGTTTTTACTGGTTCTAGCTGTACCTGGAGGAGCCGCCTGGTAACAAACAACTGTGCCGAACGCGAGATTGCATCAAGCTTGGCACACATTGTAGACGCTTCATGCAACCGCTGACGATTGGACTTTTCATCATCCACGGCGATCGTGAGTCGTTCTCGAAGTCGGTTATACGTTGTGGGAAGAATCGCAACATCCCGTAGTTGAGCTCGCAGTTCGTCGAGTTCCTTTAGTGAAGTTGCAATAGCGGCCGTCGTGCCGCGAGCGGAAAACAGTTTTCGGCGGTCCTCCAAGAGACGCTCACGAACCTGCTTCAGTTGGCTCAGGCCTGCTCCTGCGGAAAACAGGATCTCGCCAATGTCACCTTCGCCTTTTAAAATCAACTGTCCGCCATCAACTAATTGCTGGTGGCTGATCCCGAATTGCTGAGCAAACGTAACTTTGCTGATGCCTTGTAGCATCGAGTCAAGCATTAGCGAATCAATCTTTGTTTTGTTGTCTGCGGCCAGCAACGTGTCCTTGTTTCCTTTTCGTCTGATGCAGTTGAGCACCAAGTTTGATTCCGGTTCGGCAAGTCGACCGCCAACACGAAGCCGCGTTGTGTTATGGACATAATCATCAATGGCCTTGACATCGAATCCAAATAGCCAGTCGTTAATCGCACGCAGACTGGTTGACTTGCCAGACTCATTGGGGCCATAAACAACGTGGAATCGACGAGGTCCTGCGGATAAGTCGATCGAACGACCGGTAAATTTACCGAACGCGATCAGGTCGAGTTGCTCAATGATCAAGATTCATCCTCAGACGGATTTAACTTACTGAGCAAAATGGGTTCAGCGGCTGTGAGCCAGCCTGATACTAAGTCCGCATTTTCAAGTTGAAAAGAATCAATCTCTTCTGCCATCAGTTCCGTTGGCAATCGTTTCCAAAGTGCTTTCAGAGACATGATCAACGACGCCTGCGCTGATTCGTCGTTTCGAACGGTGTCAATGATATGGCTGATCGCATGACGAGCGTCGTCGCCTTCGGCATCATCGATCGATACCCCTGTGGTTGCGGATTCCAATGGTTTCGTTCGAACTTTCAGATTCTCAAGCCAGACTTGTCCGCCGCTATGTTGGATCGCGATCGATCGCAACTCGTTGACAAGCAAGTCGGACCAGCGATGGTATTGGTCGCTAAGGCGTGAGACTCCGGTGACATTGACTCGCACAGCAAGGGACCGATTCTCGGCCAGTCGCAGTTGCTCTGGCAGCCAATCGGCAAAAGCATTGAGGAGATCGTCGCGAGATTCATCATGAGCTGCGTTGTGGTCAAACGCTTGCCAGCGAACCACGTCAAGCGGTTCGAAGCTGGTGGTTAAATGATGATTGTCGTCAATGGAAATGATCAAACATCCTTTCGCCCCGACTTCACGGATGTTGCGACCTTGGATGTTGCCTGAGAAAATGATTGGCGTTTCGCCGGATTGGTGGCATTCCCGACGATCATGGATATGTCCCAACGCCCAGTAGTCGTAACCCTTGTCTTGCAGTTGTTTAGGGTTGCACGGTGAGTAACTCGCGTGACCTTCGGCTCCCGTTAGGCAAGTATGTAACAAACCCAAGTTGAACATGCCTTGGATCGGTGACGGGTACGCAAGAGATAGATCTTCGCTGACGGCACGGGTCGGAAATGAGCGGCCATGGACGACAATGCCGAGTTTCTCGAAGATACGGCGATCAACCTGAGCGTGGTCAAGCATGATGGACGTGCCGTCAGGATTGAGCGGCAACGGCAGGCTTTGCGTCATCAGGTTTGCAGCATCATGATTGCCGCGAATGACAACCAGAGGGATACCATGGCGAATCAAGCGACTTGCTTCGTTTACGAAGTAGAGGCCGGTACTAAACTCATTCCAGTCACCGTCGTAAAGATCGCCTGCGATCACGACCAAGTCGACCTTTTCGCTGATGGCAAGATCGACCATCTTTGCAAGTGCGCTGCGAGTCGCCGATCGAATGCGTTCCACCGGCGCACCCTGATACTCCTCAAGACGCAGCATGGGGCTGTCAAGATGAATGTCGGCGGCGTGCAGAATTCTGCGAAGTGTCATTTGTGTCCGTGTACGAAAGGCACGTTGAACAAAGCCTAGTCGAAAAGTAGCGAAAGTTGAGAATCATTAGCTGCGGATTTTCGAGCCCAGCTTAAGTCGCGTCCTATCAATAGTTCGGTCATCTTCGCATGGTGCGTATTCTTCATCGCGACTGGCTCAACGTCGAAACCGTGAGTGGTCGCAAGTTCCCTTACTCCATCCGCATTGTCATAAGTCATAAGAAAATCGCCTCGCAATTTCTGGGTCGCGTTAAAGAGCGATTTATGGTCAAGTTCGGAATGTCGATAGAGTCGTGACCCTGCCATTTTTCCAGCAGCGGTATAGGGAGGATCAATAAAGGTGGCGGTCGACTTCTTTTGTTTGTGATCGTCGATAAGCTGAATGCCGTCTCCTTCGACGATGGTAAATCTACTTCGAATTTCGCCGATTGCCTCGATTCGCATCGCAAGTGTTTTTGGATACCAACGGGATGTGAGCCCTTTTCCATTTTCCCCAGACTTCATAAGACTTGCCCCAGGTGCAAGAATCCCGCCGTGTTGCATACGATTTCTGACGATAGTTCGAAATGCGACATCGAAATCGTCGTTTGAGGTCTCGGACAACACCCTCCTGACATTTGCCTCGGATACTTGAAATTTCATGATTTCATTGGCTAAATGCAGGTAATCAGACGACGTAATGAATCGCCAGACCGCCACTACCTCAGGATCAAGCTCACATAAAATGACATGGTCTGCGAGCTTTTCAAAGGCAACGGTTAACGAAATGATCGATCCGCCAGCAAATGGTTCAATGAATTGGCGGGGTCGCGATGATAGTGACCTCAACCAAGTGCGAGCCTTTGGTACGAGCCATGTTTTTCCGCCTGGATAGCGAAACGGACTTCGTTGGGGAACAGACGCAACATTTACAATTTGTTGAGACACGATCAGTGACCTCCGATGATTTGGTCAAGCGAAGGAGCGTCTGGAGGATTTTGCTCGTCGAACTTTTTATCGAGTTTCTTCTGAAGAAGCTCTACAAAATCGTCAACCGGTCCGGCTTCCGAGCAAGTAATGGATTTCAACGCTGCATTGAACTCCGTATAAATGGTCATGACGCGTTGAAGCTCAAATCCCTTCGTATCAGTCTGTTCGACGAGGTCATATACGAACAAGGCCATGTTGGCTTCATCAATGGGAACTTGTCTCAAATCGGGTAATGTTTCAAAAAATGCCATATCAAGTGCAACGGCGGTTTTTCGTTTCCATGCATTCAAAATCCCACCCTTGAAAAGGAGTTGGGGCGCAAGCCGCTTGCGCGACGACGAGAGAAAGTCTGGATGTGGATAGTGTCGCTGCGACGTCCAATCCATAAACTGGTTTTTCTTTGTGTCCTTCATGTATTCTTCAAAAGGATTCCTTATATTTCCTGAGATGTAAACGGCCTGGACTTCTAATGCCCCGAAATCAATTAGCTGCCCGTCGGCGTCGTAGCTCACGAGAACAACGTCAATGTTGCCAGCTGACTTGCCAACCTTATCACGAAGGCGAACCTCTGTTAGAGATGTCCATTTCGCGTCCTCAGGAAAAAAGAAGCCTGCTGCATCGTCGGCGATTATCCAATTTTCTCGAAAGCGAACCGGGCACGTGATGACCGGTCTCTCGTGATCAAAAACCGAGCAAACGCCGAGAGGATTTTCCGCTTTGTCCTTAGTGCAGTTCGGCACCTTATTGTTAAATGGACATAAGCAGTGCTTGCGGTATCGGCTTGCGTTCGTGGATTGATTATCGAATTTGAAGCCGAAGATTTCGGCAAGTGGATGCTTGGGCGTACTCAATTTTTCTTCTTTAATTCCAAAAGTAATGGATTACGGCTTTTCATATTCGTCTCTATCTCGTTTCTTCGGCATGGCAAACCAATTGGCGTTGCCGGATTCGTACCAGAGCTGGTCTGGAACGGTTGCGTCGCATTCGCAGGAGACGGCATGATACAGCAACGAGGCTGCGGTTCTAGACGTCGGTTGAGGGTGGCGAGCCGGCTGCACAATCACATCTAGCCATTGACGTGCTCGCGTCAATGCGACGTAAAGCAAACACAGCGACTCCGTGTACTTAGCCTCCACTTGGTCACTGAAGCATCGCTGCCAAACCTGCGGCAGCATCGGCCAAGCCGACTGACCGACATAACGCAACAGCCCAACGGGCGGTTCGTCGATCGCTTCGCGCAAGCCAATGGTTCCCGATAACGGACGCACCAGCTCCCCATCCAACTCAGGGAGAACGACGATATCAAATTCAAGTCCCTTGGCTTGGTGGACCGTCATCACTCGTACTTGTGCCGGACGCGGTTTCTCGACACGCTTTTGTTGAACAACATTTACAAAGTCGGAAATGCGTGAACCACGGTTGGCTTCGTACTGCTGGGCGAGATAAACCAATTGTCGCAATCGGGACGCGTCGCCTTCATCGCAGCAGGGGATGATTTGTGCTGCGATCTCCTCGACGACTTTGGCGAGCCCGTCGTCTTCGATCATGCGACGCAATCGGTCGGCGGCGGGCTTCGCATTTTCGAACTGAGTTAGATTTAGCCAAGGAGCGAGCGGACCGCTCGCTACATGAAATGCCCACCGCTTATCGCCAGGATGTTCTGGCATCATTAGCGCCGACAAAACCAATTCGACGGCAGGCGAATCGACCAGCGGATTGCCACCTTCCTGGCTGACATCGACACCTTTAATCCGTAACATCTGAATCAGCCACGCGAGCGAAGCGTTCGTTCGC
Organism: Planctomycetaceae bacterium; assembly: GCA_043775635.1. Classification (GTDB taxonomy): domain Bacteria; phylum Planctomycetota; class Planctomycetia; order Pirellulales; family Pirellulaceae; genus UBA6163. Next base: position 7,751 of record JAYVSE010000373.1, read on the forward strand.
GTCAACACACCGATCGAATGATGAGGCGCCGACTTCGCTGATTCTGCAATGCGATCAGCGGCATACTTCAAGTGCGAAAACTTTAACGAGTTCGCATCCTTTCCCACGGCATTGCTCGAGCGGATCGTCACGTACCCTGGCAATGACGACTTGGCGGATTGATGCGTGGGAAAATCGCTGGCGAAGTGACTTACGGCGCGACGCATCGCATCCACTGAATCATTTGTCGTATCGCCTTTGGACTGCTGCGCGAATGCAGCATGCTTGTCGATATTTTTAAAGATCAGATTGACCGCATCGATCACAACCGGGCTGCTGCGAAAGCTTATGTTTTGCTTCCGTTGTTCAACACCGCTGATTTGAGTACTAACCTGATCGAAGATTTCGGCAACACCACCGCGCCAGCCGTAGATCGCTTGCTTCGTGTCGCCAACACAAAAAAATGAGCCATTTGCGTCGTCAGCAATCCTTGCGGTGCTCTTGGCCAGAGGTTTTAGTACATTCCACTGGACCGGTGACGTGTCTTGAAATTCATCAAGCAGCAAGTGATCGATCGAACCATCCATGCGGTTACCGATTTGGCCCATCGAAATCGGTGACATCGAATCGGCCAAGCGGTGAGCGATATCGTCGAACGAGAAGGCTCGCGCCGCATTCTTGATCGAGACGATTTGCGACTCGTAAGCTGATATCACGTGCCCGGTCGCGTGAGTTTGGGCTCGCAGCAACCCGAGCAAGTGCGTCTTTAATCCATCGGATGCCACACGCAATGCCTTTTCAATTTCGAAGGGCATGACCTTGCTGTAATACGTTACGTCATCATTGATACCTAAACGCGGCATGTTCGCGACTAGATCCATAGCAGCAACGCGATCCCATTGCCCGAGGTCGATCCAATCGGCAAGACGACGCAGATACACGTCTGCTTTCTTATGCCCGACGTTAGCTTCTGCCAAAAATTGAATGCACTCGCGAATGGATGCTTCGGAAGGGCCACTGGGTACTTTTAATGAGTCCCATGCTGACGCATCGCAACCTCGGGAGACTTGATACCCTTCGTCAACGACACGCAGAATCTCACTGCGAACGGAACGTTTCGTGTCCCCTTTGCCAAGCTGCGCAAGGATCGACATCACGTCGCTGTGGTCCAGATCCGACAGCATCGCGTCGACGGCAGATTCCCGCATCCCGACGTCTTCAATTTCATCCGTCAATCGCCAACCTGGCGGAACCCCAATCTCGTACGAGAATGACCTGGCAAGCTGCGAAAACAAGCTGTCAAGCGTCATGATCTTCAGGCGATGAATGTCACGCAACAACGAGTGAGACAGCTTCACGCAGTCTTCAATGGTCAGCCCTGGCAATCCGGTTTGGTCTGCCAACTGCAATAACGCTGCCTCAGAGGCATCCGTTGCGGCATGAGCAAGCGACAGCAGCACGCGAGTCAAGATTTCACCTGCGGCCTTGCGAGTGAATGTCGTTGCAATCACGGTATCCGGTGAGACACCTGAAAGCAAAATCCGCAGTAATCGGCCAGTAAGCTGGTAGGTTTTTCCCGTGCCTGCTGAAGCCCGAATCAAGAGCGGCTTCAGGCTGGCGATGTCGTCCATCGAAACGCAATCGGTCTCAAACGAAACGTCGTCGGCTTCAACTCTGTGCGGCTGAATCGATCCTGTTGCCATGACTATGCCTCCTGTCCTTCGGCGAATGCACTGCTTTCGGAATCATCAAGGTTTAAACGTTCAAACAAAGTCGCGACGGCGCCTGTTTGAAGAATCATCGAGTAGTCGTCAAACATGACTTCGTCGGACGGTGTGAAGTCGCACTTGCGAATGCGTCGCACGCAGTCTTCAATCTTGGCGCGAGCGCTTTCGAATTCGGACGCGGTGAAATCTGCATCATTGATCCGCGTTTGGTTCATATTCTCGCCGATGTTGAAATAGCTCAGAGAAACCGATTCGACCTTCACGGGTTCTTCAATGACGAATGGAATCAAAAGCCGGTAAAGTGGCAATTGCAAATCTGTCCAATGAATCACGCCACCTTCGCATTGCAGGTGCTTCTTGCGAGGATGATGGCCATGGGTCTTGTAGTCGATGATTGCATATCGATTGTCCTCGTGCTTATCGATACGGTCGATCCGACCACGAATCGGCATCAGTTCGCCATCGACCATCACACCGGCATGCTGCTCTTCACCGAACGGAGCCTCGACTTTATGGATCTGCCAGCCGGCGCGTCGGCGTTCAGCTTGTGCAACGGCAACGCAGGAGAGCCGACGACGCGCGAGTTCGAACTGCAATCGTACGGCAGCGTTAGGGGAAGTTCCAAAAAATGCATCCGTGTATTTATCCAATGTCGAAAGCAATGCTTCTTCAATCTCGAATTGACTGGTCGAGTCTTTCAACTTGCTTTCGCCAAACCACTGGAGCGTGTTGTGAATCAAATCGCCAAACTGATTTGCCTGCAGCTCGCCGGATGAATCGTCCAGTGGACGCAACCGAAGTGCATGACGCAGGTAGAAGCGATAGGGGCAATCGAGGTAATCCTTGAATGCCGTTACACTCATCGTCAAGATCGGTTTGTCGCTAGGCAACTTTGGAATCGGTAGCTTGGATTTGCGATGGTGACCACGCCACATTGTGGTTGCGCCATTGGTCTCACGGGATGCGTCTTTTTCCCGTTCAAGCAGCATGACCAGCCGTCGTGCGGAATCGAATGGCGCGGCAGCCGCGAGCAGGCGACTGGGAGGAGTCGGTGAGCCATCAAGGCTTCTTGCACCGACGATCAATTTGATTTCTTTCCGGCAAGACAGGATGACTTCGAGTGCATGAATATCTCGCGCTAGCCGGCGATCATTGTCGCTCATTTGAAGTCGAGTTCGCAGGCTGCCAGGCAGGAACGGATCAGCCGTAATCGCTTCCGGAACAAACGGATGGTTGAGACTTGTAATCACCATTGCTGGAGCATCGTCAAGCATCAAGTCAAGCCAGCCGGCAATGGTCGCTTCGTTGACTTCTGGTTGCGATGAGACTCGAAGTTCTCCCAATCGCGAGATCAACATCTCAATGGCAGATGAAGCGGAAACCTTCACATCAAGCGTCGAGTCCAGCTTCTGAATCGTTTGCATGAAACTGATGGCGGATGAAATCGCCTGAACGTTTCGAGACATGGAATCAATGGGCTGTGTTCGTTCCTCCGTTGCATAAATGGCGGACAGCCACATGACAACTTTACCTGCCCAGTCACTGAGCTGCCGCGCCGGGCCGCGTAATGCGCGCAAAGAATGCTGAACCAGATCACGAATGGCTGCGGCCGCATGGTGATCCTCCGTTGCCTTAGGCGACAGCTCTGAATCGCACTTCATTGGGTAATGATTCGCGATCAGATTGTCCAACGCAAGCAACCATTTTCCATCGGTCGCATCCTGGTCGAGCAAATCATTTCTGAAATTTCGTTCGATGAACTCGTAGACATCTGCGTGGCGGACAAGCGCTGCGAGCGTACGCCAGGTACCGCGCGAAAGATGTTCGGCGAGCAACTCTAACAATCGACCAACCGGTGTTTGGGCAATGGTCCAGCCCAGCTCCCGGTGACTTGCGATACCGTAAGTCCGCAACTCAAACTCAAGCGGTCCAACCAACGATTCGTTAGTCACACCCACGGTGATTTGACTACGACTGAATTTTGACGTTGCTTGGTCTACGAATTTTGCCGCCTTGTTGGCCTGGTCGGCGGCATCGTCAGCAGCAACCAAATGGTCATCACGAAGCGGTAGCTCGCGACGAAGCCACTGGCTGGCAATGATCGAGCCAAACGAATCGAAATGGTCGCGATCAGTATCCTCCGCTGCAACGAGCGCTGTGACGCTGCCGGTACTAGCTTTCTTGCTCAGACGATTCGATTCGACAACCGCGCGAAGCAGCGAAGTGACCGAACGGCTGAGGTCCGAAGTTCCGATCAATACAATGTTGTCTTTGTAATGACAACGATTTCGTTCTAACGCATCGGTCCGAGCAAAAAATGGATCCAGTCGACCGGCTGCTTTGATGCGTTTGAAATATTTTTCTCGAAGCGAGCTGAGCAACTGCCACCGCTTTCGCTCCGTCTCGCCGCTGACCTCACGCTCAACATCCGTAAAATTAAGTTCGCCAGCCGCGAGGTCTTCGTGCAACGTGCGAATCGTGGACGCTAGCTCTATCCATGGCATCAGCGGTTCGCGCGGCGGCAAACTGGATAAAAGTGCCGACAACTCGTCGTCCGGCGTATTGGCAAGAGCTTGCGACCAAGCGAGGGTCTGTTCGATTTCAGTCGCAATAGCTAGCTCCAGTTTGAACAGCCGCTGCGGCAGCTCGCCGACGGTGATGATCTTCGGCCTCACGAACGAGCAAGCTAGCGACTCAGCTCGCTCCACCAAAAGCGTTGCCAGACGTCGACCAGCACGCGACGTGGGCAGAACGATCAACAACCGACTTAAATCCCACGTATTGCCATCGTTGGAATTGAAAGGTGGCCATTTCACCAAAAGATAATCAATCGCCGAATGCAACATCGGGCGTCCGACTCCAAGGTAAACCGTGCTGCTGGCATTTGTGTTCATTGGCAATCTACGCAGTCTTGGTTGTTTTAGAGGTTTTGGCTACTTGCGGTGCTGGCGGGCTGTTGGTTTAGTGGGTTTCATCATTTTAGTGAGCCGTTGGCGCTAGCCACGGGCCGTCAACGGACGCGTCCTGCCGTAGCGCCCGACGCTAGCGCGTACGGCTCACTAAATCAACAAGCCGCGAGCCGCGGTCTTGTTCCTGCTATCAAACCATGCACGTTTGACACGTCTGGTCACTGTTCGATTTAACGATTGAACTGGCGGATTTTAACGATTGTGCTGAATAATCCGCCCATGGGTAGCCGATGTACAGGATATGGCGCGAGGTGGGTTCGTATTAGCGCTGCAAAGGAGTGAATTTCAATGCTGATATTTTTTATTAAACAGTTAATGAGCGTGCGTCAGGCGATAGTCGGCCGCAACGAGCCAGCCCAATTGGCATGGGGCGTGGCCTTTGGAGTGCTGCTTGGGGTCGTGCCTCACGGAAATCTGCTGGCTGTTGGGTTGTTGATAGTCCTGCTTAGCTTGCGTGTTAACCACAGCATTGCAACGGTTGCCGCTGTGGCATCAACATTTCTGGCGACGAAGCTTGATCCGTATTCGCATCAGCTTGGTAATTACGTGCTGACTCACGAAGACTATTCGAGACATTTCGCGTCAGCTTGGCAACTGCCGTTTGTGCCGTGGACGGACATCAACAACACCATCGTGACCGGCAGCTTGTTGATCGGAGTCGCAGCGCTGGTACCGATATTCTTGATCACTTACCCATTGTTCCATCTTTTTGCACCCAAGGGAACACCGATCGATGGTGGGACTGGCGGTGCCCTGGCACTGGCCGCGCCTGCTGAAGTGGCGGACGAACATGAAACGATCATTTTCGACCGCGCGGAATCCAAGCCAGCCAGCTTTGCAAACCAACGCACGCGGGGAACGTCGCCTGGGAAGTCACCCGCACTCGCTCCATCAGCGATTGACGCCGCGATTGGCGGAATCGTTGGGCAGAAGGGACAAGACATGGCTGCGTCCGCTGAGCCACAGTTGATCGAAACACGTATCGATGTCATTCGAATGGGCAAACGCCAAGATGCGTCGTTGGCACCGGGTACCATCGAGAAGCAAGATGTTTCTGAACAAGATGAACCGATGAGCGAAGCATTAAATTATTTGCTTCGTCAATTGCGTGACTCGCGAGAACGGAGAGCAGCATGATTCGTTGGAGATTTATCGTAACCCGCGCCATCGTTGTTGTTGCAATCGTATTGTTGCTGCGTTACGCCTTGGCACCCGTTGCGAAATACGTCACCGTTCGCGCGGTTGAAGCGGCAACAGGAGCTAAGGTCGATATTGCCAAGGCGAGCGTTTGGCTGTTTCCTCCGTCGCTAAGCTACGAAGGTTTGCAAATCGCAGACCCTCGCGGTGACAAGGCGATGAAAAACGCGTTCTCAGCGGCAGCGGTCAATTTTGAGATCGATGGCGATGCTTTGTTGCATCGACGTTATGTCGTTCGCGAAGGCAGTATCAACGGATTAAAAATTGGTTCTGATCGGTTGGACAGCGGGCACTTAGCCCCGGAACCAAAGTCGGCGAGCGACGCAAGCTCCGAATGGCTGACCCATTTTTTTGATTCGCTGGTCAATTCGTCTGAAGACAAACTAGTGGCGTTCGGCAATGAGCTTGAAATGGTTCGTCGCGGGGACCAGATTCGTCGACGATGGAAAGGCGAATACGCTTCGCTGATGAAACGCGCCGAGCAGTTGGAGTCATCGGTCAAACAACTCCGTGACTCGGCTAAGAGTGTCGACAACCCGCTGCGTGATTGGCCGAAAATTGAAGCGGCGCTGGCGAAGTCAAAGGAAATTCAAAAGGAATTGCTTGCCGTGCGGGCCGCCATTGATGCGATTCCGGCGCAAATTCAAGAAGACCTTGCCTCCATGGAAAAAGCGAAGCAAGCAGACGTTGCTCGGATTGAAGAAATCACTTCATTCGATTTTTCGTCAGCGGACAAAATCGGACCTCGACTGCTGGCCGATGTTGTGAATCGCCAAGTCGATCGCATGCGAGTTTATGTCGATCGTGGACGCGAAATCGCCGATTGGACTGTCGCGGCGCCGACTGCGGAACGCCAGCGCGGTGAAACAATCGACCTGGTTCGTGGCAATCACCTGCCATCGATGTTAATTCGCCGCTGTGAAGTTAGCGGTGAGCTTAGCGCTGATGGAAACCCGTATCAGTTGACTGGTATTCTGGAAAACATCACCGACCAGCCGAAACTTCGCGAACTTCCGTTCCGTGCCCGGCTAAAACTTGATGGGCCACAGGAAGTGCGAGTCGATTATGTTCGCGACGATTCGCAAGCAATCGCACATGAATCGCTGACAATGCATTTCCCTGAAATCGTAGCGCCGGCGATGAGCTTTGGTGATAGCGACCGCCTGGCACTGGACGTTAGCAATGGTCGCATGGAGCTGTGGGCTCAGGTTGAAGTCATGGGCGACACGTTACAGGGACGCTTAGTTTCGCGACGTGTCGAGACCAACATTGATCTACGGACCGATCCTAAAATCGCATCAACAGCAATCGTTTCGAATTTGAAAAACACGCTTGCGAATGTTGATCGGGTGGAGGTGGATGCATCGTTCACCGGAAGTTGGTCCGACATGGATGTTTCCATCAGCACCAATTTGACGCAGATTCTGAAGACCGGCATCGACCAGGCGATCGCAGCACAGATTGCGGAAACGCGTCAGCAATTGACAGCAAAGCTTGCCGAGACGTATCAGGCACAGATGGCTGACCTGCAAACGTTTGTTAGCAAAGAACAAACCGAAGCTCGTAAATTGCTTGCCAAGGCGGATACAACGATCCAAGAGTTCAGCGAGAAAGTGCTAAGCGAATCAGGTGCTGCCGATGTTTATCTTGGCCGCTTGCGCGGCATTGGACTGAAGTAGGGTTCAGTGTGCATCGCTTCTTCGCCCTAAATCCCTTTAGGGCCAAAGCCGAAACTTCCGCTGGGCAAGCCAGCGGGATTCCTTGCGGGGAAGCGTCGCTTCTACGAGTCAAGCTCGAATGGCGTGGACATAAGGGAACTCCTGGCTCCACCGGCCTCGGGAAGCCGCTTAGATACTAGCATTCGACGAGGAGCAGGTCGCCGTTGCTTTTCCGGTTTGAATTGAATCAGCAACTCTTGTTTGTCGTGTTTGATAC